>CASETM010000074.1 GCA_949290865.1 uncultured Bacillota bacterium | reverse complement strand
TTTTTTCACGAGAACAGTGCTGATACTTTAATAAACATAGCGAACTGAAAAAAACAATAAGAAAACCACAAATCATCGAGAAACTGACGCTTTCCTTTAAAAACAGAACAGAAAACAGATAAGTCAATGCCGGTGTCAAACCAATAAACAGACTTGTATTTAATGGGCCGATCTTTCTTATTGCATAAAAATACACACATTGAATATAGGCATACCCTGCTCCTGAAGTCAAAATAAACAGCCACAGATAAAATGAATGGCTGTTATATACCAGCTGTCCGCAAAACAAACAGATGATCCCTGTTTCAATCAAAGCAATCAGAAGCATACAGGCATTATAAATAAAAATGCTAGCATGCCTGATTTTCTGGAGCCTGAAATTTCCGAAATTGTAAATCCATAAGGCAAACAAAAACAACAAATGACCATAAGAGAATGAAGATATTTGAAATGCTATCGTACAGAAAAAGCCTAGAACTGAAAGAAAAGAAAGATAAAGAATGACTTTATTGAATGTTCTTTCATGAAAACATGTAATCAATGTCATGATAAAAGGAGAGAGGCAGTTCATAGAAGCCGATGCAGTTCCTCTTAGAAACAGCAAGGCATAATACGTCAGCAGAAAATTGATAACATTAATCAGATTAGAATTGATAAAAACTTCTGATACAGATATTTTTTCAAACCGTTCATGTCTGATATAGATAAGAACAATCATGGCTAGAAAAGAAAAAAGAAATTTCAAAAAAACAAGAAATACTGGATGAAAATAAGGGTAATTTAATTTTGTCACAATAATGTTCAGTCCCCAAATCATATCCGCAAACATCAGCAATATATAAATCATCGTATCACCATAAACATTATTGCCAAAAAAAAATACATTAATCGAGAATCCGATCAATGTATTTTTTATCACGATTAAGTTGTTCAATCAGTTCATTAACTGACTGGAAATGAACTTCGTCACGGATATGTTCAATAAAATCGACATCAACTGTCTGATCGTAGATATCATCATTAAAATCAAGAATATGAACCTCCAGTGAAATCTGCTTTAAAGATCCTAACGTTGGATTGATGCCAATATTTGCCATTCCCTTATACCGGCACCCCTCGACATAAATATAAACAGCATAGACGCCTCTTTTCAGGACAACATACTGACCAACGGCAACATTGGCAGTGGGGAAGCCCAGCTTATGTCCGTTTTTACGTCCATGAATAACCTGTCCAGTTATCCGATATGGACGATCAAGCAGATAATTCGCTCTTTGAATTTTACCTTGATGAATACAATGTCTAATCAGTGATGATGACACTTTCTTGTGGTCAATTTCATACTTTTTGATAACATCAACTTCATAAAAAGAATGCGAACACGCTTTTAATGTATTGATATCTCCCTGTCCATTTTTGCCAAAATGAAAATCAAAGCCACAAACAACATGTCTGATCTGATTCTTAATGATATAATTATCAATAAACGTCTGAGGATCTTTGCTGGCAACCGCACGATCAAATTCAATGATAAAGAAATAATCGAATCCCATCTGTTCGACAAGATGCTGTTTTTGCTGGAGTGACATCAGATATTGAAAATCACTTTGACCAAACACCTCTTTAGGATGTCTGTCAAAAGTCATAAATCCTTTCTTTAAACCGGTCTGCCGAGAAATGTCAATTACTTTTTTCAACAGCTGCATATGACCTAAATGAAGGCCATCAAAATAGCCAATGGCAACAACACTGTTTTGCAGACAGTTTGTCTGTTCTTTATTTTTTAATCTAATAATTTCCATTACCAAAGCCCTCTGATATTTTTTAAATTCCCCTGACCATCAGGACCGTAGATTGCCAGTATATGCCCTTCTTTATTACAGATAGCTGCCTGTTCATTTAATGATGATTTGATCTTTTTGCCATGATAAACGATATTTTCATCATCAACAGTTATTTTTGGAAAATGAGCCAGAGCCTCATCGATAGAAAGAATGTTATAGTGACCGTTTTGCAGATCTTCTAAAGAGCAGCACTGATCGAGATGAAACTCACCTGATGACAGGCGACAAAGTGCAGACATATGGCCTGGATAACCGAGTTTTCGGGCAATATCGACACAAAGTGAACGAATATATGTTCCCTTCGAACAGTGTACGTCAAAGGTTAAATGAATACCATCAAAGTCAATCATACTGATCATAAAGATTTCGATATCTCGTGGTTCTACTATTACTTCTTTGCCTTCGCGGGCATATTCATAAAGTTTTTTGCCATCTTTCTTAATAGCTGAATAAAGTGGTGGCAACTGTTTTGAATGTCCCAAAAACTGATTAAGCGTTTTGATGAGTGTTTCTTCATCAATTGGTAAAACCGTTTTTTCTTCAGTGACCTTTCCACTGGCATCATATGTATCCGTACTCACTCCAAGTGTCAAGGTCGCTCGATATGTTTTTTGATGACTAGTTAAGAACTGAATGATTTTGGTTGCTTTATTGACACAGACAACCAGAACACCTGTTGCATCAGGATCAAGTGTGCCACAGTGTCCTACTTTCTTGGTGTGTAGCTGTTTTCTGACAATATTGACAATATCATGACTTGTATAGCCTGCTGGCTTATTGATTAATATAACTCCATTCATAATTATCACCATAGACATTCTATCAATTAAAAAATCAATATACAAGTATTCTTATTCATAAAAAAGACGATCGTCTGATCGTCTGAAAACTATACGTGTTTTAAAACAAAATAATTTTTCTTTCCTCTTCTGATGACTGTTTTTTTCTGACCGAAAGCATTAGCTTTAGAAACGATGTAATCAACATCTTTGATTCTGTTTCCATTGATCAGCACCGAACCACCGTTGACAAATTCCCTCGCTTCTCTTTTACTTTTTGCTGCGCCAGCCTTGATCAATGCATCAAGAATATTCAGTTCATCTTCCTGGCAGTCAACAGCAGGAACCCCATTAAAAGCAACATCAATCTGATCAATTGTCAGATTTTGAATTTGACCAGAGAAAAGTGTCTGTGAAACCTGTAAAGCTTCTTCATAAGCTTCTTTACCATGTAAGAAAGTAATGACTTCTTTCGCCAGAGCTTTATGAGCTTCACGAAGATGTGGCTGTGTTTTGTTTTTTTCTTCTAATGCCATGATTTCTTCTGGAGTCAGGAATGTCAGAAATTTCAGATAATCAATAACTTTGTCATCTTCTGAATTGATAAAGAATTGATACATTTCGTATGGTGATGTCTTTTTTCTATCCAGCCAGATAGCTTTTCCATTTGTTTTTCCGAATTTTGTACCGTCACTTTTAGTAAGCAATGGCATCGTAAAACCATATGCTTCTTGCCCGGTTTTCTTTCTGATCAGTTCAATTCCGGCAGTGATGTTTCCCCATTGATCTTGACCAGCAACCTGCAACGTAACATTCTTATTTTCATGAAGCCAGTAAAAATCCATAGCCTGCATGATCATATAAGAAAATTCTGTATAGGTAATTCCTAAATCCAGTCTTCTTTTTACAATATCTTTGTTCAACATGTAATTAACATTAAAATATTTTCCATAATCTCTTAAAAAATCAATGAAATTGACATCTTTTGACCAGTCATAATTATTAACGACTTCAAAACCAAAAATCTGTTGTGCCTGAGCTTTCAGACATTCAAAGTTATGCTGAACCTGTTCTTTGGTGATCATTGGTCGTTCAGTATCTGGTTTTGGATCACCAATCAGCCCTGTCGCTCCACCAACCAGAAGAATTGGGTTGTGTCCTGCATCTTTCAGTCTTTTACTGATCAAAAATGATGAGAAATGACCAATATGTAAACTGTCTCCAGTAGGATCAGTTCCAATATAAAATGTTAATCCCCCATTGTTCAGTTTTTCTTCGATATCAGGAGAACTGACATCTTTGATTAGTCCACGCCAAACTAATTCATCGTAAATCTTCATGTTATATAACCTCCAATAAAAATAAAAAACATCCTCTAAAGGACGTTTATACGCGGTACCACCTTTATTTATGTCAAAGACATACACTCTCAATGATAACGGTATTTCACCGTCTAAGCTTTGCACTTAGAAGCTCCAGAGTGTATTCATATAACTTATTGACTTATTTCCACCATCCATAAGCTCTCTATGACAAATCAGTTATATTACTTGTCTCTTTCATAGCTGTATCATTATCATATTAAATAATGAAAGCAAAGTCAACAAAAAGATAAATCATGACATTGATTTAAGCATAAAAAAAAGCAAAGTAGAACTTGCCTTTTTATTTTGTTGATTCTCTTTTCATGATGATCGTATTGACACAGACTTCTTTTGTTTCAATTTCTTCATCATTCAGTATTTTCGTGAGCAATCGAACTGCCAGGGCACCCATATCATAAATTGGCAGATGAATCGACGTCAATGTCGGTCTGCTCATTAATGAATAACTTGTATCCATCATGGAAATGACTTCCATATCATCCGGAATTTTGATATTGTTGTCACTTGCTGCATTAATGACAGCAACCCCTTCTTTATCATAGCTTGAAAAAACAACTTCATGGTGATGTGAACGAAAATATTCCAGCAGTTGTGGATAACATTTTTCATAATGAGAAGATGTATGAATGATCTGCTCATCACTAAATGTCTGCTGGTGCTGTGCATAAGCTTCCTTGATGCCAGCAATCAAATCATTTGTTCTCACCAGATTCTGTTTAGGACTGACAAAAACGATATCACTCTTACCTTTTTTTAAATAACTATCAATTATCTGAAATGCAACCTGTTTTGCATCTATGTAAATCGAACCGATGAGTTCATCGGAAACACAGGCTCCAATAACTACAGCTGGTATTTTATATTTTCTTACCAGTTCGATTTCCTGATCAATCTGATCATTATTAAATAAAATAACACCATCAGCTCTTGTTTTTACGACTTTTTCAAGAACATCGCCTACAGTATCGTCATCACCGATATCATCTGTTGTATAAATAGTTATATTATAATCCAAATGACGTCCGGCATCTCCTATTCCTCCAATCATGTCTTTGACATGAGCAAATAACGATTGTGGGAAAATAATGGCAATAGTAGTTGTTTTGCTTGTTGCTAAACCTCTCGCAATCTGATTAGGTTTAAAATCTAAATCTTCAATAACTTTTAATACTTTTTGTTTTGTTTTTTCACGAACGACTGACGACCCATTGATAACTCTTGAAACAGTAGCAAGAGATACACCTGCTTCTCTTGCTACATCATAAATAGTTATTTTTTTCATTAATTTCTTAGATCTTCAATTACTACATCTAATTCATCTTCAATGTCATCAATCTCATCTTCTAATTCGGAAAGTACATCGTAAGACTGTTCACTGATCTTATCTTTGACAATATCAATCTTATCAGCAATTTCAGCGACAACCTGATCTAATTTATCTTTAACAACACCGTATTTTTCACTTTCTTTTAATTTACTGGTGACTTCTTCTAATTTGTTTTTAACTTCATTAAAATTATTTTTTAAACCATCATATTTATTTTTTGTTGCATCCTTGAATTCTTCAACATCAAATTCATCAATTGCTTTTTTGACGTCATCGATGGTTTTGTTCATTAAATCAATATAATCTTCTTTAGACATGTTTTTTGCAGTGTCTACAGTATCTTTTCCTTTTTCAATTAGATCCTTTCTTAATTCGCTACCTTTTTTTGGTGCCAGCAGCATACCTGCGATTGCTCCAATACCTAAAGTAGCAACAAATTTCATTAATTTCATAATATCAATCCCTTTCTAATTATTTTTTAAATAAACTGAAAATTGCTCTTAATGGACTAAATCTTGGTCTGTTTGGATCAAAAAATTTAGCAACTGTTTCAACTGGAACATTTAAAAGATCTAACTTGTAGTTTACATCATCTAAAACTTTATCTAGTCTTGTTAAGGTTTCCTGAGCAGTTTCAACTGTATTTCCTGCTTGCTTAACAGCGGTTGAAGTTCTCACAAACAAAACTCCTAAACCAACCAGACAAAAAGCTCCAGCTAAAATCAACACACAGTAACATATTTCCATTGTGGTCATACAAATACCTCTACTTTCTTTCCCATTATATCATATTATGGCTGCTTTATATAGAACTTTTCTTCAAAATCAGTTTTTCCTCAAATTTATAAATATCTTTGCTGCTCATAAACAGGAATACACAATTGTCATACTGCATGAGTTCTTCGACTCCTGATTCATCTGGCTTAATGACTTTGGCATGAGGAGCATATTGAGCAATATCATAAATATCGATATCAATGCCATCTTCATGTTTGGCATTATCTGGAAATGGGCAGAAATATGGATGATCTGCTTTTTCCATTTCAGTAGCAAATTCTTTCGCAAATCTTGCTCCTCGTGAAAAACGGTCAGGCTGGAAGATCGCGACGATTTCCTTGCCAGGATAGCGAACCCTAGTTGCTTCAATAACATATTTGATCGCTGTTGGATGATGAGCATAATCATCTACATATACATTATGACCGATTTCCTGAACAGTATAACGTCTTTTTGTTCCTTTAAATGTTTGCAATCTGTTTAGAATATATTCATAAGACATATCTTCCAAATATCCTAATGTGATAATCGCTAAAGAGTTATACAGCATATGATATCCATATAATGGTATGTTAAAATGTCCAAATAATTCTTTATGAATATAAACATCAAAAGATAATCCCTGACTTGTTTCTAAAACATTTACAGCTCTGACATCATTATCTTCATTTAAACCAAAACGAATGACACGTTTTTCAAAATGAATCTTTCTGATGTTAGGATCATCTCCCCATACAATAACAGTGTCTTTAACCTGTTTGGCAAATTGTTCAAAAGATGCAATATATCTTTCCAGATTGCCAAAATAGTCAACATGATCAAGTTCAATGTTATTAATGATTGCATAAGTTGGATAATAATGTAAAAAATGATCCTGAAATTCACATGTTTCAGCAATAAAGTATTTACTGTCTTTCATGCCATGACCAGTACCATCACCAATCAGCACCGATGTCTTATCAAAATCTTCGAATAAATGGTAAGCCATTCCTGTTGTTGTTGTTTTTCCATGTGTACCGGCAATAGCGATTGAAATATAATTTTCCATAAATTTTGCCAGAAAATCATAGTAACGCGTACATTCAACATTTGGATTTTCTAAAGCGGCTTTGACTTCTTCATTGCTTTCATCAAAGGCATTACCGATGATGACATGATAGCCATCTTTAATGTTATCTTTATTAAAAGAATAGATTGGAATATTTCGTTTTCTTAATTCATCTTCAATAAAAATATATTTATCAATATCACTTCCGGATACTTCATGACCAAGTTCATATAGAATCGTTGCCAATGGAGCCATACCGGATCCTTTAATTCCTATAAAATAATACATTTCTGTCACCTCGTTAATATATTAGCACAAATTTTCATGAATTGCTTTATTTAATCAAAAAAAACGAGTGTTTTATCAAAGGAATAAACATCATGCTGTCTTTTTTCTTAAACAAAGAATTTTGCAACTGTTTATACGCTGAAAACCTCCAAAGCTCATTGACTTTAGAGGTTTGCTGTTTTTTGTTAAATAATCAGGATATCTTTTGAAAAACTGTTTAATACGCGACATCCATCTTCTGTTACTAGCACCAGATCTTCGATTCTGACACCAAATTCATTTGGCAGATAAACGCCAGGTTCAATGGAAAAAACCATTCCTTCTTCAACGACCATATCAAATTTTTGAGAGACGTCACCATATTCATGAACTTCTCTACCAATAAAATGACCTAAACGATGATTGAAATTTGGACCATAGCCCGCTTCAGTGATGATATCACGGGCACATTTATCAATATCAGCCAGTTTGACACCTGGTCTGATCATTTTTTCAGCAGCTTCATTGGCCTTTTTAACAAGTTCATAGACTTCAATCTGTTTTTCTGAAATAGCACCATAGAAAATTGTTCTCGTCATATCTGAACAGTATCCCTTATATTTACATCCCATATCAATGATAATACTCTCTGTTTCATGAGGGACACTGCTGTCATTGCCATGATGTGGATCAGCACCATTTTTACCAAAAGCAATTGTTGGTTCAAAGCTGATACCTTCAGCACCGTATTTTCGATAAATGTCTGGCAGTTTCTGCGATATTTCAATTTCGCTTAATCCTTTTTTACAAAGATTGATTACATCCTGCATTGCCAGATCGTTGATTCTGCTGGCTTCAATCATTAAAACCTGTTCGTTGTTATCTTTTTTCATTCTGACAAGATCAACACATGGAGAAGCATTGATGAATTTGGCTTTTGGCAGTTTTTTCATCAATATCAGCAAAAATTTTGCTGGCCAGTTTTTATCGATACCAATACGATTAGGGAAAGTCATATGATCAACAATCGTCTGAATAGCATCGTCTCCATCCTGATGCCAGATGATATCGATTCCAAGATCATGATCAATATAAAACAATTGATTACAGAAAAGCTTATGATCACCATGTTTGGAAATCATCAGGACAAACATTCTTTCATACGGATTATTATAATAATCTGTACAGTAGGCAATAGATTCAGGATCACTGATCAGAAAATAGTCAAGAGATGCTTCTTCCATCAGTTCTAATATATTTTCAATTCTTTTACTGTTCATTTTGCAAAACTCCTATTCCCAGTTCGTCAAGCTGTTCTTTTTCAACACTGTTTGGTGCTTTAGACATTGGACATGTTGCACTGGCATTTTTTGGGAAAGCGATGACATCTCTGATTGATTCGCTTTGTGTCAGCAGCATGACAAATCTGTCTAATCCTAAGGCAAATCCACCATGAGGTGGTGTTCCATATTTCAAAGCATCAACAAACCAGCCAAATTTATTTTGAACCTGTTCATGAGTCAGACCTAAAGCATCAAAAGCTTTTTGCTGAAGATCCTGTTCATAGATACGCTGTGATCCTCCTCCTAATTCAAAACCATTAAAGACGATGTCATAGGCATCGGCCAGACAGTGTTCTGGATCAGTGAGAATTTTATTGATATCTTCTTCTTTTGGTCTGGTGAATGGATGATGAGTTGCATAATATCTTTGGGTTTCATCATCATATTCAAACATTGGGAAATCAACGACCCAAAGCAATCCCATTTCATCAGGATCGTATAATTTTAATTCTTTTCCCAAATGATTACGCAATGCTGCTAAAGCGTCACACACAACCATATATTTTATATCGGAAACAAATAGCAGTAAGTCATTATCATGAGCATCCATTGCTTTTAGCAGTCTGGCTAGCTGTTCATCACTGAAGAATTTCACAATTGGTCCTTCTGCTTTTCCATTATTGACCTTCATCCATGCCAGACCTTTGCCTTTGTATGTTTTGACCAGATCTGTCAGCTTATCAATTTTCTTTCTTGAAAACTGTGAAGCCTGATCTTTGACATTGATTCCTTTGACATATCCGTTATTCTGTAAAGCGGACTGGAAAACCATGAAATCAACATCTTTAACAGTTTCATTTAGATTGACAAGTTTCATATCAAAACGAATATCTGGTTTATCAATGCCATAAGTTTCCATTGCATCATGCCATGTCATTCGTGGCAATGGCAACGGAACATCAATTCCCTTAACATCTTTAATGACTTTGGCAACCATCTGTTCTCCTATTTCCAAAATTTCATCAGTTGTCATAAAAGACATTTCCACGTCAACCTGAGTAAATTCAGGCTGTCTGTCAGCTCTTAAGTCTTCATCACGGAAACATCTGGCAATCTGATAATATTTTTCAAAACCAGCAACCATCAGCAGCTGTTTAAACAGCTGAGGTGACTGCGGCAACGCATAGAAATCTCCAGGATGAACACGTGAAGGAACAAGAAAATCTCTGGCTCCTTCAGGTGTCGATCTGTTAAGATAAGGCGTTTCAATATCGACAAAATCTAAGCCATCAAGAAAATCGCGAATGCTTTTTGTGACTTTATGACGGGTAATGATATTATTCTGCATGACCGGTCTTCTTAAATCAAGATAACGATACTGCATTCTTGTTTCTTCTAAAGCATCAGTTTCATCAGCAACAATGATTGGTGGCAGACTTGCCGAATTAATGATTTTTAATTCCTGAGCTTCAATTTCAATATCACCAGTAGGCATATGAGGATTTTTGCTTGATCGTTCAATGACTGTCCCCTTTACATAGATGATATACTCATTTTTGATTTTTCTGGCAATGTCTTCCATGTTTTCGTTAACAATGATTTGTGTAATGCCGTATCTGTCTCTCAGATCAATAAAAACCAGGGCCCCCAGGTTTCTTTTTTTTGCAACCCAGCCTTTGAGTTCTACGACCTGACCAACATGTTCTATTCTTAATTCACCATTATTATGTGTTCTATTCATGTTCATGTCCTCCTGCTAAATGATTTTCTAAATAAGCAACGATATTTTCTAGAGGAACAGTTTCCTGTGTTTTATCATGATTGCATTTGATATTGACAACTTCATTTTTCACTTCTTCATCACCAAGAATGATAGAAAAATGCGCATGGAAACGATCAGCTGATTTAAACTGACCTTTCAGTCCTCGAGAAGCATGATCCATATCACAGGTAAATCCATTTGCTCTTAACATAGTAATGACCTGCATCGCCAGATCTTTAGCTTCTTCACCTAAAGGCATGATATAGCAGTCAAGACCATCTTCTTCATCTTCCTGCTCATCATCTAATGCCAGCAGCAGTCTTTCCATACCAAAAGCAAAACCAACTCCAGGAGTGGCAGGGCCACCAAGTTCTTCGATCAGACCATTATATCGTCCTCCACCGCCAACAGTTGCGCCAGCTCCTAATTTTGGATCATCTGAGATGATTTCAAAAACAGTATGAGAATAATAATCCAGGCCACGAACCAGATTGGTATCAATGACATAAGATACTTCCAGATCATCTAATAAAGAACATACTTTTTCAAAATGTTTTTTGGCATTTTCACTTAGATAATCAATAGTCTTTGGTGCATTTTTCATAGCCGGATGATTAGCATCAACTTTGCAGTCTAAAATTCGTAAGGGATTTTTATCAAATCGAGCCTTACAGTCACCACACAGTTCGTCCAGAGAAGGACGAAAATGATCTTTCAGTGCTTCACGGTAAGCATCTCGTGAAACATCATCCCCTAAGGAATTAATGTGCAATGTAACATTTTTTAAACCCAATGCCTCTACAACAGTGACGGCCATGACCATGCATTCAACATCAACATAGGCAGATTCAACGCCCATCATTTCTACACCATACTGGTGAAACTGACGCTGACGGCCATTCTGTGGTCTTTCATAACGGAACATGGGTCCCATGTAATAGACTTTCTGCAGTTTTTCAGGCAGTCCATACATCTTATTTTCAACATATGCTCTGGCAATACCAGCAGTTCCTTCTGGTCTTAAAGAAATCATTCTTCCCTTTTTGTCTGGGAAAGTATACATCTCTTTGGAAACAACATCAGTTGTATCACCAACAGCACGATTAAAAAGCTCAGCATGTTCAAATATCGGCGTTCTCATTTCTTTAACATTATAGTTTGCTGATATCGTTCTTAAAAGCTGTTCCAGGCGAATCCATTTTTCACTTTTTCCTGGCAGTATATCAACAGTTCCTCTTGGTGCGCTATATCCCATAATCTTCCTCCTTTAAAATAAAAAACGTCCTTAATAAGGACGTTATTCACGCGGTACCACCTTAATTCGTATTTACATACGCTCTTTTATCTTAACGCGATCAACGGTTGTTCTTTGCAAACAACTCCTCACAAGTGTCCCATAGTCCTTTCATCAGAGTTTTCACCAGCCACTCTGTCTCTACAATGATCATACTATTTAATCTTGTTCATCGGATTAACAAGATTATATTAAATTCTCAGAAAAAAATCAATATATCTTTTAATAATAAAAAGCTGTCCATTTTACTAGGATATTCAGCAGATTTCATAGCTAAAAAAGGAAACAGCATAAGCTGTCTCCTAAGTATTTAAAAATACTTTAATCATGATATAAAGACTAAGGTGATGAATTTTATCATATTCTTTAAATGATTTTAGATCTGGTTTTAATGAATCACTCTTTTTATTTCGTAAATTCCCTGAATTCTATCAAGATTGGCCATCGCACGAGAAAGATGATCCGCATCTTCAACGGCGATTCGCAGTTTAATAATGGCCTTGTTATCATCCGTTGTATCCGCATGAATGTTAAGAATATTGATCTTCATCTGTCCCAGTGAAGTAATAATATCATTTAACAGATTAGTTCGATCCAAGGCATCAATCTGCAGATCGGCATCATATTTTCTTGCCGATACTGAAGCAAAATCCCAATAAACATCAATCAGCCTGTTTTTGATTTCCGGCTGTGCAATATTAGGACAATCTATACGATGAACTTTAATTCCCTGTCCTTGTGATACATAACCCGTGATTTTATCACCAGGAATCGGATTGCAGCATTTCGACAGAACGATTTTCAGACCAGAAACACCTTTAACAACAACACCGTTGTTTGATGTCGTCTTGTTCAGTTTCTGTTTTTCATTATTCTTCTGCAATATTTTTGTCAGATTATCTAAAAAACCTGTCTTTTTAGGATTGACTTTTTCCAGCAATGTTGCTGGTGAAAGATTTTTTTTACCAACAAAGTAAAGAATATCATCAAAACTACGGGCACCAAAAGCACCAAAATATGTCTTATACGTTTCTGGATCCATAAATTTCTTTTCGTCCAGCTGACGTTTCTTTATCTCATCACGTAAGATTTTTTTACCATCTTCAATAATATCTTTTTTCGTTTCAGCTTCTTTTTTTGCCAGGAACTGACGAATCTTGTTTCTGGCTCCAGCTGTCCTGACAAACTTCAGCCAGTCTTCGCTCGGTCCAGGAGACTGCTTGCTTGTTTTGATTTCACAGACATCACCGGTTTTGAGTTTGCTGTCAATTGGAACCATGATATTATTTACAATGGCACCAACGGTATGATGTCCGATCTCAGTATGGATACGATAAGCAAAATCGATAGGTGTTGAACCATTTGGCAGTTCAACGATTTTCCCCTGTGGTGTCAGTACATAAACATTGGCTTCAAAAATGTCACGAGAAATTGAATTGTAATATTCTTTGGCATCGCCATCCTTGATATCATCAGATAATGAGATGAATTCTCTTAACCATTGCAGCTTTTCTGTAATTTCTTTCTGTTCATGTTTTGCTGAAAAACTTCTGCCTTCTTTATATCGCCAGTGTGCGGCGATACCCAGTTCAGCCAGTTCATCCATTTCTTCGGTTCTGATTTGAATTTCAAAAGTATTGCCGTCTTCGCCAATAACCGAAGTGTGCAGCGACTGATACATATTGGGCTTTGGCATGGCAATATAGTCTTTGAATCTGCCAGGAATAGGACGATAATGATCATGAATCAGACCTAAAACACTGTAGCAGTCCAGTTTGTTCTGCAATATGATCCTTAATGCATAAAGATCATACAGTTCATCAAAACGTTTGTTCTTTTTGAACATTTTTTTATAAATGCTGTAGATAGATTTTGCTCTTCCCAGGATACGATACTGGTAATGATTTTCTTTCAGCAGTTTTTCAACTTCGCTCATCATTTTCGCAACAGATTCTTTTCGTTCTTCTTGCTTGATTTGCAGCAGATTGGCAATATCATGATAGGCAATTGGATCCAGATAGGAAAGTGACAGATCTTCCAGTTCAGTTTTGATATCACTTAACCCTAAACGATGAGCAATAGGTGTGTAGACTTCAAGCGTTTCTCTGGCAATTCGTCTTTGTTTTTCAGGAGGCATAAACTGTAAAGTTCGCATGTTGTGCAGTCGGTCAGCAAATTTGATCAAAATGACACGAATGTCTTTTGCCATCGCGATATATATCTTGCGATGATTTTCAGCATAAAAATCTGATTCGTCTTTAAAAGGCATCTGACTGATCTTTGTTACCCCTTCAACAAGCGTTGTGATTTCTTCACCAAAGTTTTCCACCATTTCTTCTCGAGAAACATCACAGTCTTCCATGACATCATGTAAAAGACCGGCAGTGATAGTCAAAGGACCAGTCTGCAAGGTTGCCAGAATATAAGCTACCCAGATAAGATGATTCGTGTAAGGTTCTCCACTTTTTCGTTTTTGATCTTTATGCTTGACCATAATATACTGATAGGCCTTGTTGATCATATCAAAATCTTCTTTTTTAGTAATATAAGTGGATGCAACTTCTCTGACATCATCAATTGTCACGGTATCTTTTGCGGTTTTATACTCTTTCATGCTCACACCTCCTCATATGATAAAAGAGAGATACTCTCTCTTTGTTAATAAGTAATTAATGAATATACTTCATATCCCTTAAGTTTTTCTCGCCCTTTTAGATCTTCCAGTTCAATCACAAAGGCTATTCCTGCAACATGTCCACCCAGTTTTTCGATAAGTTTAACAGTTGCTTCAACTGTTCCACCAGTTGCCAGCAGATCATCAACAATGATGACATTTTCACCTGGTTTGATACTGTCGGCATGAATCTGTACTTCATTGCTGCCATATTCCAAGGCATATTCTTCACTGACAGTTTCTCTTGGCAGTTTACCAGGTTTTCTGACTGGTACAAATCCAGCATTAATTTTATATGCCAGTGGACAGCCAAAAATGAATCCTCTGGCTTCTGGTCCAGCAACGACATCAACATTTACATCAAGACTGTCTACCCAGTCTGAAAATTTCTGTATTGTCTGCTGAAAAGCAGCTCTATCTTTTAACAGTGGTGTTACATCACGAAAAATAATTCCTTCTTCAGGAAAATTAGGAATATCTGCAATATATTCTTTTAAATCCATTTTAACATCCTCCCTATGAAACAATTATAACAAATAATTATTCTTATTGAAACTATTTCATATCTTCGATAATCATATTTATTGATTCATTATTCAAATATTTATTGATTTTCAGTTTACCAACAACAGAAATGTTTTTTCTGTTTTTCAACTCTAAAGCATTCTGACAGTTAAACAGCAAAGCCTGCAGTTGCCCGTAAGGCAAAGAAACATCATAGCGAATATGTTTGCCACCGCTTAATACTTTTGACTGTTGAACATGGAGATCCTTAAGCAAAAAAAGCATTTCTTCATTCCCCTGACCAAATGGTTCCAGTTTTTCCAGTTCTTTGATATTGTACAAAGAAATATCATCTTCGCTCAGTAAAAGCGTATCAATTGCAGGTTCTTCCAGTTCTACATGGGCAAGATACTCTTTTATATCTGCCTTCATTTTTTCTACCTGATCTTTTGCCACTGTAAAACCACCAGCCAAAGCATGACCACCATATTGAAGCATATCTTCTTTCAAGGATTCAAAGATTTTGTTCAAAGGTATTGTTTCTGTACTTCTAGCACTACCTTTGTAACAGTCATTTCGTTGATCATAGGTCATTACGAAACTTGGTCGCTGAAACTGACGTGTATATTTACCGGCAATCAGACCAACGATGCCTTCATGAACATCTTCATCGTAAACAAACAGAAAATCATCGTCAGTCTGTTTTTTCAGAATCTGATTATATTGTCTGGTTGTCAGTTCCTGTCTTTTGGTATTGATCGTTTTTGCAGCATTGGCTATTTTTAAAGCAAAAGCCTGATCGACGTCTTTGAGAAAATATCTGACCAGATGATTAGGATTAATCATTTCTGGAAGTCGACCAAATGAGTTGATCTTTGGCGCAATAATAAAGCCAATATTATTGACATTGTATGCCTGGTTTTCACCCAGCAGCAAATCAATCTGCATAAATTTTTCCTCAGCCATGAATTTCAAGGCTCTTTGTACCAGCGATCTGTTTTCATCAACCAGTGGCATCATATCTGACACGGTAGTAATCGCTGCCAACGAGAAAAGATATTTGTCATGTTTTTTTAGCAGTGCACTAGCAAGTTTATAAGCCAAAAATCCCCCACAGATTTCCTTGAATGGATAGTCAGGAGAAAGTTTAGTATGAATGATGGCACAGGCATTGGGCAATTCTGCATATTCATGATGATCGATCACGATCACATCAATCCCCAGACTATCAGCCAGTTCGATAGCTTCGTATGCTTTGATACCATTATCGACAGTAATGATCAGCGAATATCCTTTTTCATGCATCTGTCTGACTCTTTCAGGATTCAATCCGTATCCATCTTCCATACGGTGAGGTATATGATAACCAACTTTTTTACCTAATGACAAAAATGCCTGAACGAGAATAGCTGTAGATAAGATGCCATCACAGTCATAATCACCATATATGCAGATTTTTTCATCGTTGTCCAAAGCTTCGTAAATTCTGTCAAGAGCAATATCTGCATCCAGAAACAAAGAAAAATCATGATATCTCAGTTTAGGATTCAGCAGTTTTTCTACGTCTTCGGCATCAAGATTTTTACTGTCAAGAACTTTAGCCAGCAATGAATGAATTGAATAATTCTGCATATATTCTTTATAGTTATAGCTTTGTTTGATTTGCCAGTTCATCGTCTTCTCCTTTGAAATAAAAAATAGTTGTCAAACAACTATTTAGCTATGAATTCTTTAAAATTATTAAGATCTAGAGTATTGGCTTCTTTGACTGCTTCCACGCTTAAATAGTCAAATAATTCTGAAAACTCTAAGTTCATTACATCATCTATGATTTCACACATGGGTAATGATTTTTTCTTTTTCCATTTATAGTTAAATAGAAATGACTTGATCTGTTTTGCATCAATGTTTTCTATATCCTGTTTGCGAAATTCATGTATTTTTAAACGAATCAGAAAATTCAGATCGTACTTGCAGAATTTTATATCTTGTTTTTCTTTCATTGAAAATCAACCCCTACCCTAGATATTATAGATGAAAATTCGACATAAAGGAAGTATTTTATGAAAAGAAAAATCATCAATTCATTTTTGATCCTTTCCGCCAGCAGTGCCATTTCCAAGCTGTTCAGTATTTTTAACAGAATGCTATTAGCACGCCTGCTGCCCAGTGAAGCGATGACACTTTATCTGCTGATCATGCCAACTTTGTCTTTATGTATCACGATTGGCCAGCTGGGAATACCCTCTGCTGTCTTTCGTCTGGTTTCTCATCCTCGTTATAATAATTTTAAAACGGTTATCAGCGCTGTTATCTTATCATTGTTTTCAGTTATTGTCATGTGCCTGATCCTGCTTATGTGCGCCCCAGTTATTTCTAACCGCCTGCTCAAAAACAGTTTAACACTTTACCCGATTTTATCATTTGTTCTGTTTATTCCGCTGGTTGCCATCAGTGGTATCATCAAAAATTTTCTTCTAGCCAAAAATCATATGTTTACTGTTGCCAAAACCCAGATTGTTGAAGAAGTAGCACGTTTGCTTTTTTTATATGTGATTCTACGAAAACCAATGTTTGATGATCTTCAGTTTCTTGTCACCATTGCTTATCTTTCCATGAGCATTGGCGAATTATGTTCAATTATCTATATGCTTTTTAAGATTAACAGCAGTTATCAGTTACCTGATGTCAAGATCAGCAAAAAAAATCTGCTGATCAAAGATATTCTGCATATTTCTCTGCCATTAACCGGATCACGACTTTACCACTGTTTTATTTCATTTCTGGAACCAGTCACGCTGATCTATGTTTTGACCAACGTCGGACTGTCACAGAGTTATGTTCAGCAGCAGTATGCAATTATTTCTGGATATGTTGTTTCTTTACTGGTAACACCAACTTTTTTCTGCAATATTATCTACCGTATCTATCTGCCAATTGCGACAGAAGATCTTTACTATCACAAAAAAGAAACCTTTTATCATCTGAATCTTGCCTTGCTGTCATGTTTTCTGATTGGTCTTTTTTTCACTGTAATTTTCTTCTGTTTCCCTAAACAGGCCCTTAAACTGCTTTACGATACAACTGCAGGATATCAGGAACTAAAGTACATGTCTCTGCCTTTTCTGCTTTTTTATCTGCAGACACCGCTTTCTGTTATTTTACAGGCGAAAAACAAAAATAAAGAAATGTTTTTTGTTTCAACATTTGAATGTACATTGGAAATGATCCTCACCTATGTCCTGTGTCACGTTTTCTACGTTCAAAGCATTCTTGTCAGCCTGTTTATTGGCATTCTGGTTACTTTGATGATCAGTGCTGTCATGTCATTTGTGATCATAAAAAAAGACACCTGCAACTGAAGTGTCTATTGTTTCTGCAGCCATTTTTTAAACAGTGATAAACCCTGTTTCACAGTTTCAGGATCATTTGCCAGTCCAAAACGCAAATGATATTCTTTATCAAAACATGCGCCAGGGACAAAAAATACCCCTGTTTCTTTCTGCAGCTGTTCAGACAACTGACAGGATGGCATCGACAAGTGATAATGAAGAAAACAGACGGTTCCAAATTCTGGGATCACACAGCTGACAAATTCATTATCATCAAGCCATTGCTGAAGATATCTTTTGTTTTCTTCTAGAATAGCACGGTTTCTTTCTAAAATCTTTTTCTGATTTTCCAATACGATACAAGCCAGATAATCATTTAACGGTCCACTGCTGATAATATGATAGTCTCTTCTTTCATTGATCAGTCTGATCAGTGAAAGATCCTGTGTTTTGATCCAGCCGATACGTAAACCGGCTGTCGAAAGGATCTTGGACAAGCCACTGGTTGAAATTCCCTTTTCATAGATGTCACTGATAGATAGCTCATTGTACAGTCCACGGTAGGCTTCATCGACAAACAGATACAGATCATGTTTGCGACAAAGATCGACCAATGCCATCAGCATATCATCAGATAACGTGGTTCCCGTAGGATTATTAGGTAGATTCAGACAAATCATCTTTGTGTTGTCTTTGATCAGTGAAACAAAATCCTCTAGTGAAGGCAGCCACTGTTTTTCTTCACGAAGTTCGATCAGATCAACTTCAACCCCAAAAGAAGCAGGCAGACTGTAAAGCTGCTGATAAGTTGGCGTCAAAGAAATAATATGATCGCCTCTGTCTAAAACAGTCATCAAAACCAGTTCATTAGCATTGATGCCTCCATGACAGATAGCCAGTTCATTTGTATTCTGCCTTTGATACAGTTTTAAAATACCTTGTTTCAAACGTTCACTGCCTTCAATAGGACCATAATCTAAAGTCATACTGAATAGATCTGTTTTTAATTGTTCCTTATCATCAGCAAGGTCATAAAGCTCCTGGATTGTTAGCGGTTTAGCACAAGAATCAGCAAGATTGTATGTACAGTTATTTTCATGGAGCGTCATCCATGATTCAGTTTCAAAATTTGGCAATATCATCAGTGCATGACCTTTTTCAGAAAATCTTGAGCTCTTTCTGTTTGTGGATGCATGAAGAAAGATTTCGCTTCATTCTGTTCAATGATCTTGCCTGATTCAAGAAAAATAACACGATCAGCCACAGTTCTAGCAAATCCCATTTCATGAGTCACGACAATCATTGTCATTCCCTCTTTAGCCAGCTGCTGCATAACTTCCAAAACTTCAATAACCATTTCTGGATCCAAAGCACTGGTTGGTTCATCAAAGAGCATAACTTCTGGTTCCATGCATAATGCTCGGGCAATGGCAACCCTTTGTTTTTGACCACCAGAAAGTTTATTTGGATAATCATTCTGTTTATCAAGAAGTCCTACACGTTCCAAATATGTCAATGCGACTTTTTTTGCAAACTCTTCATTTCTTTTTAAAACCTGAATCTGTGCCAGTGTCAGATTATCAAGAACTGTCATATGTGGAAACAGATTAAAATGCTGAAAGACAAATCCCATTTTTCCGCGTAATTGCTGATAGTTGCTTTTATCTGTTTCTGTAAATTGGATTCCATCAATATAGATTTTCCCCTCTTCCGGTATTTCCAGACCACTGATACATCTTAGAACCGTGCTTTTTCCTGATCCCGAAGGACCAATCAAAGCTACGATCTCACCTTTTTTTATTTCTAGTGAAACATCATCAACTGCTGTTAATTTATCAAATTTTTTTACAATATGTTCAACTTTAATCACTTTCAGATAACTTCCTTTCTACCTTTCTGGCAAGATATGATGTACAAAGTGTCATGATCAGATAAAAAACAGCGGATATCATTAATGGTGGAATCAAATTAAAAGTTTTTGATCCCAAAATCTGTGCAGAATAAAGTAGTTCTGTCGCTCCTAAAACGGAAATCAGTGAAGAATCTTTGATCAGAGTAATAAATTCACTGACAATAGGTGGCACGATTCTTTTAAATGCCTGAGGTAAAATGATCAGTTTCATGGTTTGACTGTAATTCAGTCCTAAAACCTTGCACGCTTCCCATTGCCCTTTGTCAACACCCATGATTCCACTTCTAATTAGCTCAGTAGAATAGGCGCCACTGTTGATTGACATGGCAACTGCACCAACAATATATGGATCTGGAATAAATCTTGATCCTGTCAATGATTTCATCATAACTGGAAAAGCAATGTATAAAAACAGAATCTGCAGCAACATCGGTGTTCCTCGAATAATTTCTACATAAAGGTTTCCCAGTATTCTTAAAAATCTGTTCTTTGAAATTTTTGCAGCTGCTCCTAAAACACCAAGAATCAGACCGAAAAATAAAGCACAGGTGGCCAGCAGTAAAGATTTACCAGCCCCCTGTAAAAGAAATATGATATTTTCATAAGTTAAGAATTCAATCACTTTAAGCTCCCCATTTTTCTTTTAATTCAGTATATTTATCTGATTTAACAAATTCTTCAAGTGCTTTATTGATATCATCCATTAAGTCTTCGTTTCCTTTTTTGGCAATAATCATATTTTCTTCTTCCAGCAATGATTGATCGATCATTCTGTATTTTGAATTTTTTGCATAGTTTTTTGCTACCGCTTCATCAAGGATAACAGCATCAATTCCTCCAGAGTTTAATGTTTCAATTAATACCTTAACATCACTTACAGCTTTTACATTCGCATTTTCAATATCATTGGCACATGATTCTCCTGTTGAAGCGAGCTGAGCACCAATATTTTTTCCTTTTAGATCGTCAACACTTTGAATTGAACTGTCACTGGCTACCAAAGCAACCTGTTTAGAATCATTGTATTTTTGTGACCAGATAATATTTTCCCATTCATCATGATATGTAAATCCAGAAATTCCCAGATCGATCTGATCAGAATTGATGCTTGTTGAAATAGTATTAAAAGACATCTGTTTGAATTCATAATCATAGTTGCAGCCATTGTCTTCCATGATTTTAAACAGTTCTTTTGTCATATCCACATCAAATCCCACCATTTTATCACCATCCAAATATTCGTATGGTGCATAATCAGGTGAAATTCCTATCAGAATTGTCTGTTTGTCACTACTTTCTCCTGAACATCCGGCAATTGTCAAAGCCATCATTGAAGCCAACATCACTTTAAATATTTTTTTCATTTTTTCTCCCCACTTTCTACTCAATAAAAAATCTCTTAGCTAAGCTAAGAGACGAATTTATCCGCGGTACCACTCTTTTTAATATGTTAAACATATTCCCTCTTGCTGGTAAAGACAGCGTACTGATGACCCTACTTTTTTCAGACCATCCTCTCCAAAGTGCGGTTCATTAAAACTTTCATGTCAATCTTCCACCAACATTGACTCGCTGCTATGAAATGATTTAACTACTCTCTTTTTCATTGAGTTTAATTATGATATACAAAAATTATTATAAATATTCCTGACATGTTGTCAATAATATTTTAAAATATTTTATTATTCAGCTTATCAAAAAAACCTGCTACTTCTTCCAGTGGTTCATTGAGTTCTTCCATCATTGTCAGTGCTTCGTCAAGCTGTTCATTAGTTTCTTCAAGGATTCGCTGGTTTTCTTTGATTTTTTTCAGTTTTTCTTTTTTTACTTCATCACTTTTAATAATAAAGAAAACACCTAGTGATAAAAATAGTAAAATTCCAGCAATAATTAGAATATATTTGATAATTTCCATAAGTTTTCTCCTTTATATCCAGCCAAAATACTGGCATGCATATTCGATACCGTCATCATCATTTCTTTTTGTAACAAATGTCGCAATATCCTTCAATTCCTGACTGGCATTGCCCATAGCAATACCAATTGATGCCTGTCTGATCATGCTGTAATCGTTATGACCATCACCAAAAACAACGATATCCTCTTCTTTTCCACCCATCAGATGGACCATTTCCAAAATACCACGATATTTTTCTGTCGGTTCAATAATGATCTGATCAGCAACATATCTCATATAATCAAGTTTATCCAGATTCAGCTTCTTTTCTTCCTCTTGAGAAAGATAAATAAATATTTTATAAATTGCTTCAACCTGATGAAAATCAAGATGTTCATCAACAACTGGTTGAACATGTAATGGATAATTTTCTATTTCGTGCTGATTGGAATACAGTACATTTTCATTGCCAATGGAAACCGCATAAGGAAAATGATATTTGATGCAGTCATCAATAACCTGAATAGCATCATCAAAATTTAAAGGTTTGATATATTGTACTTTACCATTGATTGTAAGACCATTGCCGCCATCGGTGACAAGATTATCGATACCAGACAATTCAGCAAATTCTTTAGCCATCCACTGTGCTCTGCCTGTTGCAGTGGCAACGAAATGACCATTTTTTCTTAATCTGTCTAATGTGCGATATGTACTTTCTAATATTTTACCACCTGGATTGCTGTCCGTCAAAGTTCCATCGATATCAAAAAATATATATTTTTTTTTCATTTTATGACCTCTCATTATTCTGCAGATCCTTCTTTTTTTTGGAACTGCATATTATAGAAATAAGCATACTGTCCATCGCGTTTCATAAGTTCATCATGAGTTCCCTGCTCTACGATTCCCTGATCAGTCAGGACGCAGATATGTTTTGCATTCTTGATTGTTGATAAACGATGGGCAATAACAAATGTTGTTCTTTTCTGAGCCAGTTTTTCTAAAGAACGCTGAACGATTTCTTCGCTTTCATTATCTAATGCACTGGTTGCTTCATCAAAGATCAGGATCGGCGGATTTTTCAGAAAGACCCTGGCAATTGAAATTCGCTGTTTCTGTCCACCAGACAGTTTTACACCTCTTTGACCACAGTCGGTATAGTAACCGTCTTCCAGTTCCATGATAAAATCATGGGCATTTGCCTGCTTGGCAGCTTCGATAACTTCTTCATCAGTTGCATTAAGATTTCCGTAACGAATATTTTCCATGATTGTTCCCGTAAAAAGATAGACATCCTGTTGAACGATACCAATATGCTTCCTTAATGAATCCTGCTTGAATTTTCTGATATCGACGCCATCAATAGTAATCTTTCCCTGAGACACATCATAAAAACGAGGAATCAGGGAACAGATCGTTGTTTTTCCCACACCAGAGGAACCTACAAAAGCAATATAATCGCCAGCATGAACGTCAAGATTAATGTTTTTTAACACATAAGGCAAAGTCTCGTCATAACGGAAACTGACATTTTCAAATCGTATCTGATTAAAGATACCATTCAGTTCAATGGCATCATGGTCATCCTGGATATCTGGTTCAATTTCCAGCACTTCCATAAATCGTTCAAAACCGGTAATACCTTCCTGAAACTGTTCAGTAAAATTTAGCAGTTTTTTCACAGGATCAATCAGATTGGTAATATACAGCAAAAAAGCAATCAGATCGGGAACATCGATACTGTGAAATGAAATAAACAGGGTTCCAAAGAAAATCACAGAAACCGTAATCAGACTGGTAAACATTGTCAATCCGGCATGATAACCACCCATATAGTAATAACTGTTCTTTTTGCTGGCTACATAATTGGCATTTTCCCTGTCAAAACGGATCAGCTCTTCATCTTCATTGGCAAAACTTTTAACCACTCTGATACCAGAAAGATTATCTTCGATCCGTTCATTGATATCTCCTATTCTCTCACGGTTTTTTTTGTATGCTTTTTTCATTTTGACATTATATTTCCAGGCAAATGTAAACATAAATGGCAAGATTGCAAAAAGAATAAAAGTCAGTTTTATATTGATAAATGATAAAAGAATAAAAGCCCCTAGAAATTTTATGGCAGAAATAACGATATCTTCAGGACCATGATGATAAAGTTCTGTTAGAGAAAAAAGATCATTGGTCAATCGTGACATCAGCTGCCCCGTATTATGATCATCGTAAAAGCGAAAAGAGAGTTTCTGATAATGCAAAAACAGTTCATTTCGCAGATCCCTTTCCATATAGACTCCCATGACATGTCCCATATAGCCAATAAAATAGTTACAGACATATTCAACGCCAACCAGAACCAGCATAAATACACCAATCAAATAAATAAGATTGATTTGAGGATCTGCTGCTGCCAGTATCGTTCCTGTAATATATCTTGTCAGAATGGGAAAGACAAGCGTGATTGCTGAAGCAACCGTTGCACAAAACATGTCCTTTAAAAACAAGCTCTTATAAGGTTTATAGTAAGAAAAAAATTTTTTCCATCTTCCTTTCATATTATTCACTCTCCTCAAATATATTTTACAAAGATTTCTTTATTTGTCACGAATTTTCATAATTAGAAACTGTTCATCACAGGAGCGTGAAAAAAATGAGTATAAGCGATGTTAACTGGACATCCATTCTTGTCGGACTGTCTTTATTTCTTTTCGGAATTGATTATATGGGCGAAGGCTTAAAAAGTCTGTCAGAAAGCAGACTGACTCAGCTGATCAAAACGTCAACGTCACATCCTTTAAAAGGAATCGTAACAGGTGCCGGAATCACAGCGCTGATTCAGTCCAGCTCCGCTACTACAGCAATTACGATCAGTTTGATACGTGCTGAACTGATGACTTTTCAGCAGGCCATCGGTATTATTATGGGTGCCAATATTGGAACGACAGTCACAGCTTTTATCGTGGGACTGGATATTTCCGCCTACGCTGTCTACTTTATTATTATAGGTGTGATCATGTCATTTATTATCAAAAAGAAACTGCTGGCACAGATTGTTTTTGGTATCGGATGTTTATTCTATGGCTTAGAGCTGATGTCATCTCAGCTTCAGATCATTGCTAAGATTCCCGAAATCAGTGAACTGATGAAGCAGACAATAAATCCTTTTGCTGCTTTGATTACTGGTCTGCTGGTCACATGTGCTATTCAGTCTTCCAGTGCTTTTATCGCTATCGTTCAGAAATTATATGAAATGCATGCAATCAGCCTGTTCGTTGCGATTCCCTTTTTATTAGGCTCCAATATTGGTACAACGATCACCGCAGTATTAGCTGCAGTGGGAGGAAATCATCATGTTAAACAGGCAGCATTTTTTCATGTCATATTTAATGTATGTGGAACCATTGTTTTTATGATCCTGCTTGATCCCTTCTATCATTTACTTGTATCATTATCGTTATTGAAATCTTTATATCCGGCAATGCTACTGGCTGTCATTCATGGTTTCTTCAACATCATGACGACATTGATGCTTTATCCATTTATTAGACGGGTTGCCTTGCTTGTTGAAAAAATGTTTCCTGACAAAGTCCATTAAGCCAATATCTACAAAATCCATGTTAATTTTTCCTAACATATATTTACATTTTCTTAACATTTCTATATATTTACATGTGTAGGAGTGTGATTTTATGACATTATCGGATATCAACTGGCCAATGATCCTGGCTGGTTTAGGTTTGTTTTTGTTTGGAATAGAATATATGGGCGAAGGATTGAAAAGCTATGCTGGTGACAAGCTCAAAAATGTCATCGACAAATATACATCTCATCCTTTGAAAGGTATTTTAATAGGTGCTTTTGTCACCTGTCTGATTCAGTCAAGTTCAGGAACGACTGCTTTGACCATTGGTCTGATTCGTTCGGGACTGATGAATCTGAGTCAGGCTATTGGTATAATCATGGGGGCCAACATCGGTACCGTTATTACATCTGTCCTTGTTGGTCTAAAAATTTCTAAATATGCTGTTTATTTTATAATTATCGGTGCATTCCTAGCAATGTTTTCAAAAAATAAAAAGAGCAAATATTTATCACAGATTATTTTTGGCTTTGGATGTCTCTTTTATGGTCTGGATCTGATGGGCAACAATCTCGCAGTGATTGCAGATGTTCCTGAATTTACTTTGATTACACATTTTCTGACTCGCAGTCCATGGCTAGGATTATTGGGTGGAGCTGTATTGACCTGTATGATTCAGTCTTCAGCAGCAACCATTGCAATTATTCAGCAGATGTATGGTGCTGGGGCTATTGGTTTGAACATTGCTTTGCCATTTCTGTTTGGATCAAATATTGGAACGACAATTACAGCTATTCTCGCTTCTATTGGAGGTTCCATTCCTGCCAAACGAGCAGCATTTTTCCATGTTCTATTCAATGTTGTAGGATCTATTCTGTTTATGATCATCATTAGTCCTTTTACTTCTTTAATTAATTATATCAATTCATTGAATTCGATTACGCCAGAACTGCAGCTGGCAATTGCCCATGGAATTTTCAATATAGTCACAACTATTGTATTTTTCCCATTTATAAAAAAAATTGTTGTTATTATTCAAAAGATTATACCAAATCATCACAAAGAACTGGAGATGGATCTTTCCGAACTAGACCCACATGTCGTGCAGCTGTTTCCTAGCCACGCTTTGGCAATTGCTAAAAATAAAATACTGGAAATGGGTGAACTGGCAGTGACGATGATCCAAATTGTTAAAGTCTACTTTGAAGAGAAAAACAATACTACAAAAGAAGGCATTGAAGAAATCGAAAACGCCATTAATCTGCTTGATCAGAAGATCACTGATTATTTACTGCTGATTTCTCACGAACAGTTAAATGATCATGATTCCAAAGATTATTTCGCAAATATGAAATCTATCAAAGATATTGAACGTATCGGTGATATCTGTGTTAATCTTTCAGAATTTTTTGAAGCCATATACGATCAGAAAGAAGACTTCTCACCAGAAGCCAAGCAGGATCTCATAACTATGATGGATATGGATATCGATACACTGCAGCATGCTCTGGTGGCATTTGACAAGCATGATATCGATGATGTTGTTTATGTCGATGATCACGAAAGCCAGATTGATTATTTCAATAAGAAAGCCAAAGAGCGCCATATCAAACGTGTATCAAAACGTTTAGAAAATTCGGATCTGGTTAAATCAACTTACGTAGATATTTTATCCAATTTAGAACGTATCAGTGACCATTGTACGAATATCGCTGAAGCCTATCTGCTGGAAAACGATATATTCAAACCTGATTATGAAGAAATTTATTCTATAGAAAAACAGTAAACCTTCTAGAAAAAACTAGAAGGTTTTTTAATAAAAATGAACAATTTCATCAGTTGCTTTTCTTTTTGGCATTTCTGGATCAATATCAGGGAATCCAACTGAAATAACCGAAACAATGACTTCTTCAGCAGGAATATCAAGTAAAGTACGAATTGCTTTTTCATCTCTAATTCCCATCACCAGAGTTCCTAATCCCAAATCAGTTGCCTTTAATATGAGATTCTGATTACAAAGTCCCGTATCATATACTCCCCAGCCATTATTCAGTTCGTTATCAGGACTGCCGTTTTTTTGATAACCAGAACGGTTTTTAACAAATGTCGTAACAATGATCACCGGAGCATTTTGACAGTTACGACGGTTAAATTCTGGCAGACAGGTCATTTTAAACTGCTCGAGGATTTCTTTGTTCATGATAATATGATACCGTGGTGTTTGACTGTTTTTCCAGGTTTCACCATATCTGGCAGCATCTAACATCTCATCTATATACTGTTTAGGAACGTCTTTATCCAGATATTTCCTGATACTTCTTCTTGAGTGAACCGTTTCATTAAATTCCATATTTTCCCTCCTTACATTACCGCTTTTCGGATTTTCTGAATCGTTTTAAAAGTTGTCTTTTTTGGTACAGCACCAATAAATCCAGTAAGATCCATATCGTTCAAGCCAGCAGAGCCTAGACCAATCTGGACCCATCCAGAAATAATCAGATCACCATCTTGAAATTCAAGTTTGATAAAATGCATAGCAGTCATGGCTCCTGTTCCTTTTTTCCATACAGTTTCTCCATTTCTGTCAATCTGTTTATAACCATCGCTGTCCAATATTGCTGTTGCAATCTGGTATACTTCTTCTCTGGTTTTGATTGTTTTTGCATGAAAAACCGATCTTGACATGTATTTCACCACCTTTTTTTATATTTTACACTATTTTTTTATGCAAAAAAACCCATCATACTGATGGGTTTGTATTATTTGTTTAATTCAATCATTAAATCACAGATTTTATTTGAGAATTCAACAGGATTTTCAATTGAGAAACCTTCAATCAGTAATGCCTGATCAAATAAAATTGATGCATAGTCATTGATTTTTTCTGGATGTTTTTCCTGAACATTCTGCATTGCTTTAAAAATATCATGATGTGGATTGATTTCCAGAATTCTTCCTGCTTTAACATTTTGACCATCTGGCATCGCATTTAAAACCTTTTCCATTTCAAAGGAAACACCTTGATCTGAAATAAGGCATACTGGATGAGTTTTTAAACGAGAAGAAATTTTAACATCAACAACTTTATCTTTTAAAGCCTCTTTTAGAGAATCAAGCAATGATTTGTTTTCTTCATTCACTTTTTCAAGTTCTTTCTTTTCTTCTTCACTTTCCAGATTAAGATCTCCCTGAGCCACATTTTTAAATGCTTTTGAATCATAATCTCTCATCATCTGGATCATAAATTCATCAACATTATCCATCATGTACAGAACATCAAATCCTCTGTCTTTTACAGCTTCTACCTGAGGCAAGGCAGATATTTTTTCTTTTGTTTCACCACTGCCAAAGTAGATTTCTGTCTGCCCTTCTTTCATGTTTTCAACATATTCTTTCAACGTAATCATTTTTTCCTGATTACCTGAATAGAACAGCAACAGATCCTGAAGTTTGTCTTTTAGCATACCATAGCTTTGATAGATACCAAATTTCAGCTGTAAACCAAATGTATCGAAGAATTTTTCATAAGTTTCTCTGTCTTTGTTTAACATATTTGTTAGTTCACTTTGAATTTTCTTTTCAATACGGTCAGCAATAATCTTTAATTGTCTGTCATGCTGCAGCATTTCTCTTGAAATATTTAATGACAGGTCTTGTGAATCAACCAGACCTTTCACGAAACGGAAATGTTCTGGAATCAAATCACTAGCTTTATCCATGATAAAGACACCACGGCTGTACAGCTGTAAACCTTTTTCATAGTCATTCGAATAATAATTCATTGGTGCCTGACTTGGAATAAACAGTAAAGCATCATAAGAAACATTTCCTTCTACACTGGTATGAATGACTTTCAGTGGATCACTGAAATCATTGAATTTATCTTTATAAAATTCATTGTATTCTTCTTCAGTGATTTCGCTTTTCTTTCTCTTCCATAATGGAACCATTGAATTCAATGTTTTATTTTCAACAACGTCTTCATATTCACCACTGTCTTCTTTCTTCTTAGAAACAGTGACATCCATTTTGATTGGATAATGAATATAATCAGAATATTTTCTGACAAGTCTTTCAATAGTATACTGTTCCAGATATTCATCATAACTTTCTTCTTCAGTGTTATCTTTTAAATAAAGTTTAATCGTTGTTCCGCTTTCTAATCCATCTGTTTCAAAGATTTCATAACCATCACTGGCTTCAGAAACCCATGTATATCCCTGGTCACTGCCATAGGCTTTAGACATAACTTCTACTTTTTTAGCCACCATAAAGGCTGAATAGAAACCAACACCAAACTGACCGATGATATCAATATCATCGTCTTTGCTTTCGTTTTCTGCTTTAAACTTAAATGAACCACTGTTGGCAATCGTTCCTAGATTTTCTTCAAGTTCTTCTCTAGTCATTCCGATACCATGATCTTTGATCGTCAGTGTCCTTTGATCCTTGTCCAGTGAAATATCGATAGACAGTTCACTTCTATTGATACCAGAAATATTTTCAGTCAGCGCTTTATAATAAAGCTTATCTGTAGCGTCACTGGCATTCGAGATTAATTCTCTCAAAAATATTTCTTTATGTGTATAAATAGAATTGATCATTAGATCCAATAATCTTTTTGATTCTGCTTTAAATTCTTGTTTTGCCATGATTACATCTCCTTTTAGCACTCTTTCTTTAAAACTGCTAAAGATAGTATATTACTTTATTTTAGCAGTGTCAATAATAAAGTGCTAAAAACAGGAAAGCTTTTTTCTGCTTTAACAGTATCATTTTATTTATCAAAAGAAAAACAAGAGAAATTTCTCTTGTTAATCTAAATCTTCTCCATTTGAAGAAAATGCTTTTTTGACCCAATAGAAAGATTTTTTAGGAATACGTTTCATATCTCTTAAATCCTTGTTGGTACGATTGACATAAACGAAACCATAACGCTTATCCATGTTGCACATTGAAGCAAGAATATCAATTGGTCCCCAGGTAATATATCCCAGGCAGTTAACACCATCTTCAAAAATTGCATTTTTCATTTCTTTAATATGATCACGATGATAATTGATACGGTAATCATCTTCAATTGTTCTGCCTTCTGCCAGCATCTGATCAATTTCAGCCTGAGTCATATCTTCACGCCATCCAATACCGTTTTCCAGAACAAATACTGGCAATCCAGTTCTATGACATAGATCATTCAATGTCCATCTAAAACCAATTGGATCAACTTCCCATCCCCATTCATTTGCCCAGCAATGAGGATTCTGAATCTGTTGTTCATTGACACATTCACATGCTGGTCTTTCATAGTCAAAATGTCCTGTTTTTACCGTATTAGAACGATAATATGAGAAAGCAATATAATCAACAGTATATTTTAACAGCTCTTCATCACCATCTTCAAATTCTGGTGTCCATCCTCTGTTTTCTAGATAAGCATTCCAGTATGCAGGATATTCACCTTTTGCAAATGTATCAATCAGATAAGTGTTTAACAACTGATATGCCTGAGTTGCGAATAAATAGTTTTCTGGACTGTTTTCATAAGGATAAACATTAGTAATCGCACCCATTCCGCAGAATTTAGCATCTGGCTGCATCTGTCTTAATGCACGAACAGCTTTACAGTGTGCCATCATGACATTGTGAGCGACCTGATACAAATGTTTTGGCATTGATACACCTTCTGGAATTTCTTCAGCATTTGATACACGTAACATCATGCTATGTAAATTCTGTTCATTAAAGCTCATCCAGTGTTTGACACGGTCACCAAATCTTTCAATACAAACCTGAGCATATCTTTCAAAACAGTCAACAACATATCTTGAAGCAAACCCATTATATTTTTCAACAAGATGATAAGGCATATCAAAATGAACCAGAGTGATCATTGGTTCGATACCAGCAGCAATAAGCTTATCAATCAGATCACTGTAAAATTGAATACCTTCTTCATTCACTGGTTCATCAATTGTTCCATTAGGAATGATACGTGCCCAGCAAATACTGAAACGATAAAAATTAAATCCCATCTGTTTCATTAATTCAATATCCTCATCATAACGGGTATACTCATCAATAGCATCATTCCAGTCAGAAAATTCAGGATTCATTGGTCTTACATCATAGACACACAATCCTTTTCCACCTTCATGACGATGTCCTTCGGTTTGAAATGATGAAACTGATCCACCCCAATAAAAATCTTCAGCTAATTTTTTTTCCATATTCGTTCTCCTTTGTTTACCTGATTTCATTTTAACTGCTTGAAAACCGGATGTAAACAGCACGACAAAGTGTTTTTATTAAGTTTCATAATTCATATTAAATTTACAAGTTTTATGAAATAAAGTTTCATGTTATACTGTTATCACCAGGGGGAAGGAGAAAAATTCATGAGTATAATGACACAATTAGAATTTGAACTGGATTTCAGTGATTCAGAAAAAAATATTGCCCGTTACATCTTGGACCAACAGGAAGACGTCCTGGAAATGCCTATCAAAGAACTGGCAAAAAAAACATATACCTCACCTGCAACGATCGTCAGATTATGCCATAAGCTAGGACTGCAGGGATATGGTGATTTTAAGATCAAGTATTCTGCTGAACTGCAGGCAGAGCATAAAATTAAAAATAGAATTGATGTCAACTATCCTTTTTCAAAAACTGATGACAGTCACCAGATTGCATACAAACTGGCATCACTGCATCAGGAATCCATTGAGGATACTTTAAGTCTGATTGATTTTGAAAAGCTTGAAGGCATTATTAATCAGATAGATGAGGCACAGCGGGTCTTTATTTTTGGGGCTGGAAATTCAATGCTGGCAGCCATGGAATTTCAGCATAAAATGTTGCGGATTGGCAAACTTGTTGAAATCAGAGAAATTATAGGTGAACAGATTTTTTTGGCCTATAACTGCAAAGAAAATGATATTGCTTTGATAATTTCGTACTCTGGTGAAACAGCGGATCTCATTGATCTGGCACAGATCTTAAAGAATAAAAAAATTCCGATTCTAGGAATCACCAGCCTGGGTGAGAATCAACTGTCGAAATTCTGTACATTTGTCGTAAACACCGGTTCAAGAGAAAAAATCTTTAATAAGATCGCTCCTTTCTCTTCGAAAACATCTATTACTTTTCTGTTAGATCTCATTTTTTCAATGATATTTCAAAAAAAATATGATGATTATATGAATATCAAGCTTCATTATGATAAAAGTCATGATCACCGTCATCCAATTAAAAGTCCAATTAACGAAGAAGAGGGCTAAGCATTAATCAGCCTGCCCTCTTTGATCTGTAGTGTAACATCACATAATTGCGCCAGCTCTTTGGAATGTGTAACCAGGATCACACATTTATCCTGCTGATGCGCTAGTTCAATAAAATATCGCATGATTTCTAATGATTTCTTTTCATCAAGATTTCCTGTTGGTTCATCTGCCAGGATCAAATCAACATCCTTGGCGATTGCTCTGGCAATGGCCACTCTTTGTTGCTGTCCTCCCGAAAGCTTTCTGATGTCACGAAGACATTCTTCTTCACTTAAGCCAAGTTTCTTGAGTATTTCCAAACAGTGATTTTTTTTGTCCGGTCTCTTTATTTTGGCAATATTCAAAGCATTTAGAACATTGTCCAAAGCATTCATATAGTAAATAAGATTATATGACTGAAAAACGATTGAAACATTTTTCTGTCTGTATTTACTTAACCCTATTTTCTGCAAATCCTCTCCTTTAAAAAGAACAAGTCCGTTTTTAGGCTTGTCAAGGCCGCCAGCAAGAATAATGGTTGTCGTTTTTCCACTGCCGCTGGGACCTTCAATTGCGTATATTTTCCCTTTCTCAAATGAATATGATGCATGTTCAAGAATGATATTTTGGCTTTTTCCATCCTGATAATGATAGGTTACATTTTGAAATTCTAATATATTATTCATCATTAACCTTTCTTTCTTGTTAAAATTTCACGAGGTGATAATCGCAAAATATAGATCGTAGGAACTATTGTTGAAACAACACAGATAAGTGCTGTTGTTCCCAGAAGTTTGATAATCGTTTCACCAGTCAAAGAAACATCTAATTCTTCATTTTCTGGCTGCTGGAACGCATTATTAAAGTCAAATCCTCTTCCCCCTCTTGACTGGCTTTCCATAGTATCACTGCTGCCTTCTGTTTCATCAATTTTCATCACCATTTCGTGATCGTTTGTTGTCAACATGCCACTGATGATATTTGCTGTCATTTTACCTGTTGCTAGAGACAAGGTAAAAGCAATAGCAGCAATTAGTCCAATTTCAATGAGCTGCTGACCAATAATCTTGATTTTGCTTTGTCCTAGTGATAAAAACACTCCAATTTCATAGTAACGGCTTCTAATGGTCAATGCCAGAATGAGACAAAGAATCGCACACCCCGCAACTACAACAACAATCAGAAAGAGTGTTGCAAAAGAAGAAATATTATCAATTGATGAGGAATTATTCTGAAACAGCTGGTTATTACTGCTAAGACTGAAGGTATCAAGATCAACATCAGTTTCTTCTTCAACAAGTTTTTCAAATACTTCAACATTTTCTGGATCATCCAGATAATAGGTCGCTGATGAAAGCGTTGTGTCATCATTATTCATTAACATACCAATAGAAAGGTCAGTATAAATGGTATTGACTGGATTTGTATTCATCATTTTCATATCTGTCGCTGTATTTTCAATTTCAAATATACCGACAATGGTTAATTCAACTGAAATAGAGCTATCATCAGCTGATGTTATTGTCAAGGTATCACCAACATTGAGATTATTTTCATCAGCAAGATTGGTTTCAATAACACAATTGCTGGTACCGCTGTCTTCCTCACTAAGCAGTCTACCCTCGATCAAAGTGTAATTTTCATCAGTAAAATCAGACAGATATTTCATTGTTGTATTTGCCTGTAAAGTAAAATCAGAACGGCTTTCCATCTGTTTTCTACCAAGATCATTTTCATCATCTGATGTCGTGTCAGTTTCAACAGCGGTCAAACTGCTGTCGACATAAGCAGAAATCATATAATTGTAGTTTTCCACATATTGCAGATCTTTTAACTGATCAGCAATTGCTGTTGTCAGTGTCGCATCTATTGTATCAGTTTCTTCTTTATTTCGATTTTTCATCATATTTTTGAAATCAACTGATAGCGTTACTTCATTACTCAGGGTACTTTTGATAGCGTTTACTGATTTTGCTGATGCATTTTTTATTGCAAAGCCAGCAATGACAAGATTTGCAATAACAAACATAATGACAAACAGCAATATTGTTTTTCCTAAATTTTTCTTAATACTTAAAAACGCATTTTTTACCATAACTATTACCTCCAATGATAATATAAACAAATTTATTAAACATAATATGGAAACTTTATGGAAAAAAAAGGTCTTAATAAAAAAACGATGTCTTAGACATCGCTTTTGATATTATTCATCACCGAAACTTACACCGATTGCTTTTGCAGCTTTGACCAGTTCACCGTTTGGATCAACATGTTTTTGTTGACCGACTTTTGCAGCTCCGATAACTTCTTCTAATGAAGTATAACCCATTTGATCACCATTGATAGTTACAACATTTCCAAATTTACCTTCATGGATCAGATCAACAGCTGCTACACCGTAACGAATTGATAAGATTCTATCATATGCTGAAATATCACCACCACGAATGATATGTCCAGGATTTACTGAACGAACTTCATGGTTAGGAATAACTTTTTCCAGATCATCAGCAACTTTCGCAGCAATTCCACCTAAACGGATTGGATCAGGTGAATCTTCTACGATCTTACCAATGACTTTAGTTCCATCAGCATATTTTGCTCCTTCAGCAACCGCAATAACCGTGTAAGGTAATCCAGCTTCATCACGTTTTTTAACAGCTTTCGCAATATTTTCAATTGTAAAAGGAATTTCAGGAATCAGACATACACCTGCATTGCCTGCTAATCCAGCATAAAGAGTGATCCATCCAGCATCTCTTCCCATCAGTTCACAGCAGATAACTCTGTGATGAGATTTTGCTGTAGTCTGTAATCTGTCGATAAATTCAGTACCAACAGTCATTGCTGAAATAAATCCATATGTAACATCAGTACTAGCCAAATCGTTGTCCATTGTTTTAGGAACACCAATAACGTTAACACCTTTTCTAGAAAAATCACGAGCACTTGTCAAAGTTCCGTCACCACCTAAGATAACCAGAACATCAACACCGTCTTTTTTCAGATTTTCTACAGCAACATCTGAAACATCTTTTTTCACTTTACCACCTTTTCCATCATCAACAAGATAATCAAAAAGATTATCTTTATTCGAACTGAATAAGATGGTTCCTCCTTCTTTATAGATTGATTCAACTTTTTCTTCAGTTAATTCAATATAGTCATTATTGTATAATCCACGATATCCATAAACAAAACCAATAACTTCATAACCGTATTTATTAATAGCAGTCTTCGTAATTGTTCTGATAACAGCATTCAAACCTGGACAGTCTCCACCACCAGATAATAACGCTATTCTTTTTATTTTATTTGTCATATCTTTCCCTCCATCTATCCGTTAATATTATAGAGATTTCATTGTAAAAAAACAACCTAAATGTGAAAATTATCACATTTTTTTATTTTAATTTTAATCAATTTTTCCTTTTTTTATATAGTTCATAATCAGCCGCATTGGCATGCCAATAACAGTCTCTTTATCACCATAAATTTTTTCAACAAATGCTTTCCCTTTTCCTTGAATAGCATAGGCTCCAGCCTTATTGATCCACTCATTTGTATCAAGATATTCTTCAATTTCCTGATCGCTGAGCTCTTTGAAAACGACTATGGTACCATCATTAAAAGTGATTTCCTGACCATGATGAATGATACAGACTGCCGAAATAACAAGTTGTCTTTTCCCTGAAAGTTTTTTCAGCATGTTTCTGGCATCATCGCGGTCTTTAGGTTTTCCCAGCATCTGCTGATCAATCGTAACCATTGTATCCGCAGCAATGATCGTTTGATCAGGATATTTTTCTTTAAGCGGTCTGGCTTTATTTAAGGCAATCTGTTCTATCTGCTGACAAAGATTCAGCTGACTATCCAGTTTTTCATCAGTATCTACATAATCGATAAGATAGTCAAGCTGATATTTTTCAAACAGTTCCTTTCTTCTTGGTGAACTGCTTGCCAGAATGATCTTATTTGTCTTCATGTCTGTTTTCGTCTTTACTGTGATCTTTTTTGATTGGTTTTGGCTGTAAAGCTTTTCTTGAAACGTTGACTTTTCCTTTATCATCAACCTTTGTGACTTTAACTTTGACACGATCCCCTACTTTACATACATCTGACAGTTTTGCTGTTCTTTCATAAGCCCAGTCAGAAACATGCAGGAAACCATCAGTTCCTTCAAACAGTGTAACAAAGGCATAATTATCAGCAACTCTCGCTACAGTACCATCATAAATTTCACCAACCTGTGCTTTTTTCACGATTTTTTCGATTAGTGACACTGCAATATCAATGGCTTCCTGATCGCTGTGATAGATAACAACAGTCCCATCCTGTTCAATATCGATCTTAACATCATGAGCCTGTTCAATAATATCATTGATTGTTTCACCACCACGACCAATAACTTCTCTGATCTGATCAGGATCGATATGCATCGTATAGACTTTTGGTGCATATTTTGACAATTCTGGTCTTGGTTCTTCGATTGCTCCTAACATGCAGTCCATGATCTGCTGACGTCCAACTTTGGCCTGAGCCAAAGCTTCCTGTAAGATTTCTTTGGTAATACCATCAATTTTGATATCCATCTGTAATGCACAGATTCCGTTTTTTGTTCCGGCAACTTTAAAGTCCATATCACCAAGATGATCTTCCATCCCCTGGATATCTGTCAGAATCGTATAGTCATCACCTTTTTTAACAAGTCCCATGGCAACTCCAGCAACTGGATTAGAAATAGGAACACCGGCAGCCATCAAGGCCATTGATGAAGCACAGATCGAAGCCTGAGAACTTGATCCATTCGATTCAAGAACTTCAGAAACAACACGAATTGTGTATGGGAAATCTTTTTCACTTGGAATAACCTGTGCCAAAGCACGTTCTCCCAATGCCCCATGTCCGATTTCACGACGTCCAGGAGCACCCATTCTTCCTGTTTCACCAACTGAATATGGTGGGAAATTATAATGATGCATGAAACGTTTCTGGTCTTCCAGTCCTAAACCATCAATTTTTTGAACTTCACCCATTGCACCTAATGTACACACAGAAAGAACCTGAGTTTCACCTCTTGTAAATAAAGCTGAACCGTGAACCCTTGGCAATAAATCAACCTGTGCATTTAATGGACGGACTTCATCGATCTTACGACCATCTGGTCTGATTTTTTCTTCAGTAATCAGTCTTCTGACTTCATTTTTTTCAAGATCATGCAGAATAATACCAACCTGCTTTAATACTGATTCTTTTGTTTCATCATCTTCATATTCTTTTTCTTCGTATTCAGCAGTAACACGTGCCATGATTTCATCAATTGCTGCATATCTTTCCAGCTTCCCAGGAATTGAAACTGCTGCAACCATTTCATCATTACAGTTTGCTGTCACTTCCGCAACCAGCGCTTCATCTAATTCAAATAAAGGTATTTCAATTTTTTCTTTTCCACATGCTTCAACAACCTGTTCTTCGAAGGCAATCAATTCTTTAATGGCTTCATGACCAAACAGCAAAGCATTCAGCATCGTTTCTTCGTCAACTTCTTTGGCATCAGCTTCAACCATATTGATTGCATCTTTTGTTCCTGCAACTTCCAGATTGATCAGACTTCTTTCCATAGCTTCAGGACCAGCATTAATCGTAAATTCACCATCAATCAAACCAACATTGACACCTGCAATTGGTCCATTGAATGGAATATCTGATATACAAAGAGCTAATGATGCACCCAACATTGCTGCCATTTCAGGAGAAGCCTGCTGATCAACAGATAAAACTGTATTGACAACTTGAACTTCATTTCTGAATCCATCTGCAAACAATGGACGGATTGGTCTATCTATCATTCTGGCAGTTAAGGTTCCATGTTCACTTGGACGCCCTTCGCGTTTTAAAAATCCACCTGGAATCTTTCCTACCGAATATAACTTTTCTTCATATGTAACTGTTAAAGGAAAGAAATCAACCATTTTTGGTTCTTTTCCAGCAACAGCTGTTGATAATATGACAGTGTCATCATATCTTACTAACACACTTCCATTAGCCTGTTTCGCTAATTCACCCACTTCTACTGTCAGATTTTTCCCGTAAAAATCTGTACTAAACACTTGTTTACTCATCTTTCTTCACCTCTTAATTTTTCCGCTCTATTATATCATAAAAGTTTTGTTTTAAAAACAATTTATTATGTTATTCATAATAAATAAATGCTATAATAATTATCGAGGTGAATTTTATGAATGAAAATGAATTAAAAAGTATAGAAAGATATTATAAAAAATTTAATGACGATCCCAGTCTGTTCAATGAATTTGAAGCAAATGATTTCATTAAACTATTAAAAAACAACGATAAAAATGATGAAGCCATCGAAGTTGGCAAAACATTTCTGACAATGGTTCCAGAACTGAAAAACTATATCAATCAGTATGGCTATGCATTATACAATAAATATATCAACATCGATGATGAAAAAATCAAGGAAAAAGAAAATCTCTTTTTTGATATTCTCAATGAAATTCTCGAACTGTGCAAACAGGAAAAATACTCTCCTGCAGAACCAACGATCAATCGTGCAGTCAAGTATGCACTTAATCAAAAACCAATCAACTATGAACTGATTATTAAAATGCTGGACAAACTAGATTTCAGACTTTTATCTGATAAGCCTTTTATTACTAAAGATGGCAGAGAATTTGAATCATTCAAGGAAAGATATTTCCGTTTAAAGGTACGCGCTTTATATGAAACAAAAGATTATCGCGGATGCGTTGAATGCGCCAATAACGCAGTAGCAGTCAACCTGAAATGGCACTATAATGCTTTACAGTGGATCAAATATTATCGTGGATGCTCATTGGTAGAATTGAAGGAATATGATGAAGCCAACCGCGAATTTGTTTCTTTACATAATAGAATCAAAGGTGTTAACTTCTACGAAGTACTTTATCGTACTAACGCCCAGATCAACAGGATCAAAGAAGCCAATGCCTATCTGCTTTACGACTTCTTTGAAAGAGGATACGATATATCTTTATTGAATCTTTATAAAATGGTGAAAAAAGCCACTGATCAGACAGAAAATCAGCTACTAATGACAATTGTCGATTCCTTTATCAAAAAATTATGTGATGAACATAATAAACCTTGTCAGTTAATGGTTGCTGAAAAATATCAGGATAAAAATTCCAGTCAGCTATATGATGACATGTATGATCTGATCATGTCTCATCTTGATCAGTATGTTGAACGTAAAACTGGAAAGATTGTTTACTACAACGAAGTCAGTGAATTTGGAAATATTTCAGTTTACGATCATGATCCTATTTTCTTTAGACAAAGTGATTTTGTCTATGATGAAGATGTTGAAAGAAATATTCGTGTTCAATACACGGTATTGCCAACTTACGATACAAAAAAACAGCGTGTGACTGAAAAAGCAATTCTGATTACGATCGATAACAGCGATTACGATTATGTAAACAGATAATCATTTTTACAGAAGCCCAGAAAACCAGTAAAAATATTCATAGATTAAATCAGGAGGTCCTATGATTAATCTATCTGAAATGAATATGTATTTACTGGTTTTTATGATGTCTGTTTTTAACTGGCTGATGACTTTCTTTGGTTCATCACTTGTTTATCTGGTCAAAAAAGAAAGTCATAAACTAATTAGTGTTGCTTTGGGAATTGCGGCAGGTATTATGATTGCTGCTTCATTTTTTTCTTTGCTGCTTCCTGCGATTGATCAGCTGGAAGGCAGTAAACCTGCTTTGCTGATCATTCCTCTCGGTTTTTTGACCGGTGGTCTTTTTTTAAGGCTTTGTGACAAATACCTGCCTCATGAACATCTGCTGTCGCACGAAATAGAAGGACCAAAAGCCGCGATTTCAAAAAACAAACTGCTGATGCTGGCCATGACCCTTCATAATATTCCTGAAGGATTGGCCGTCGGAATTGCTTTTGCCGGTGCTCAGCATAATTTTTTGCCAGCTTTAATTCTGTCAGTTGGGATTGGTATTCAGAATTTCCCCGAAGGAACTGCGATTTCTTTACCAATGCATCAATCGGGAATCAGTCGTTTTCGTTCCATGATGTATGGTCAGTTTTCAGCAATGGTTGAAATTCCAAGTGCAATGATTGGATTTCTGTTTGCCAGCTTTTTTCACAATATCCTGCCTTTTGCCTTGAGTTTTGCTGCTGGAGCAATGATGTTTGTCTGTATTGAAGAGCTGATTCCAGAAGCCAATGCAACCAAAGAAATCGATACTGGGACAATAAGTTTTATGATCGGCTTTATTATCATGATGTTTTTAGATATTATTTTTGGATAGCTACTGAGTAGCTATTTTTTGATAACATAAAGTCCTTGTTTTTCCATAATACAGTAAAGGACTTCATGATACGAATGAATACCTTTCTTTTTTAATTCATCGATCAGCCATTGGCGGTCTTTATTGAGCATTTTTAAAGCAACCTCATTAATACTACCATCACAAACCAAGGCGTCAGGAATGTTGGTGATGCTTTGATCCTTTTCAATAACAGATAATGATCCGTTTGTTTCTAAAACGGCATACTCAACTTTTGACACACTGTCAATATTATTGACCCTTAAATGATGACACAGATCATCAATACTGTATCTTAACTTTTTCATATGATCGTATTGTATTTTTCCATGAAAAATAATATAGCATGGTGTTCCTTCAAGCAAATCTCTGATTTTTTTTGAGTGGATCGTTAAGATTGATTCTAATCTGTCCAGTACAATAAGTGTGATGGTGGCAATCACACTGTCAATGACAGTCAGTTCATGCGTTTCTAGTGACATTGTCATGATTTCAGAAATAATCAGAAAAACGACAAAATCAAAGACATTCAGCTGACTGAATTCTTTTTTTCCAATCAGTCTTAACAGAATTGTTAAATAAATATAAATAAAAACTGATAAAATAAATATTTTTATCATAACTCTCCGTTCTATTAACTGTTTTTTTTAATATGTTGAATTAGGAGGCATTTATGAAAAAACAGTTAATTCCTTTTTTAAAGACATATTTATTTTTAATGATTTCTTATTTTCTAATCAGTTTTGTTATGGCCGTTTTCTGTACTTTTATTCATCTGTCATCACTCCTGTATGAGCTGATCATCCATATTTTCAGCTATATGATCCTGCTGGTATCATGTCTATATCTTTTTAAACTTGTAAAACAGAAACCAGTTTTGTATGCTATTGGATATGCGCTTAGTTATCTGATCATATCATTTGCAGTGACTCTTTCATTTGATCTATGGATACTGATTAAACCGTTGCTGATCGTTGCTGTTTTTTTCATTTTGAATTACCTAAAGAAAAACAACGACGGTTAGTCGTTGTCTTCAGCTAAAAATTCAATATTTGTTATTTTTACATCATAGGCTTCAGCAACTGCCACGGTTACGATTTCATTGATTCCATGACCAAGAAGTGCTTTTGCCAGAGGAGATTCATTTGAAATTTTTCCATTCAATGGATCTGTTTCAAATGCCCCAACGATCTTGTATTTTTCTTCTTCAGGATCTTCTTCTGATAAATCCAGAATCGTTACTGTTGTTCCAGGCTTAACAATATTAAGATCCATTTCTTCTTCTGAAATAACTTCTGCATTTTGAAGCATATAATCAATTTCTTTGATTCTTTGTTCAATTTGCGCCTGTTTATCTCTAGCTGCATCATAATCAGCGTTTTCAGATAAGTCACCTTGTGAACGAGCCAGCTGTAATTCTTCGATGACTCGCGGTCTTTCAACATTTATTAAATTATCTCTTTCTTTTTCAAGTTTTTCAACACCGCTTTTGGTAAGCAATACTTTATCTTTATCCATGATTTCACCTCGCATAAAATAATATAACATAATATAGAATAAATATCCAGTCAAAATAAAAGACGTTATATGTAATATATTCTTTAAAAAAAGATACTTCGTTATAAGAAGTATCCCCATCTTCTATTTTATGACAAATTTTTTAACAATTACTGAAGCCAACAGTAATACTGCTCCAATTAACAGCAGATAATATCCAGCACCTTTATCAACATAGGCCCCATAAGAACCTAATTGCAAATTAGTATCCGGTAAATGCGAAGTAGTATACAGTATTTCATAAATGCCTAATCCACCAGTAATCACACCAGCAATAAGAGCAAGCATATCATTTTTCAAAATGATAAAAACAATAGTAACGATTGCAGCAACCAAGAATATGATGCCATCTTTTCCACTATCCATCAGCGAAACACTTTGTGAATAACTATATAAGGAAACTGATGCAAATGGTAAGAAATTAGCAATCAGGATAAGTGCACACGCTAATAATCCAACAACATTATTCTGACCAATAAATTTATCAATAAATCCTGAACGATCGTTTTGAAAGTAATCAACTGTTGTATTTTTCATTTCACTAAATGTATCGAATATCTGATCTTGGTAACCCACTATTCTTTGATCAGATGATTCCATTTTCTTGTTTTTTTCTACTGGTGTTCCACAATTTGGACAAAAAACATCATTGTCTTTCAATTGTTGTCCACATTTAATACAGAATGCCATATTCTTTCCTCCCTGTTTTTCTAATATTAAACTAAGTTTTTATTTTTCTGAATATTAAAGAAACTATAAGCACTATCACACCAATTAATAGAATATAATATCCCATTTGTTTATTCAAATATTCATTTGCTTTAGGTGACAGTTGCTGTAATTTACTTAAATATGAATGATAATTTATAACTTCTAAAAAACAAAGGCCACTTGAAAAAATCCCTGAAATTAATGCCAAGACATCATTGTTCATAATAATTGCTAGTGCAGTAACGACAGCTAGAATTAAAATAATCCATTTAAATTCAGCATAGCTATAAAAATTGTCACTTCGAAACTGAAATCCCGAGCGATCATAATATACTGGCATAAAACTTCCTACAGCAATAACAATAGAAGCAAATAAACCAATGATATTAATTCCTTTGTTTTGAGACAAAATGTCTGCTTTATTAAAGTTATTATTGTGAAAAGTATTATCAAAATTCACACTATTATTTCCGTTATTTTGAGATATTGAATTACTTTTTTGTTCAATTCTCCATCCGCAATTTGGACAGAAAACATCGCTATCATTTAATGATTGTCCACATTTAATACAAAATGCCAAAATATCCCCTCCTATTTTCTTTTTTCGATGACACTGGAAATTTTAGTAATCAGTAGATCTATGGCTACCGTATTAGTACCCCCTTCAGGAATAATCAAATGAGCATATCTTTTTGATGGTTCGACAAACTGCTCATGCATCGGACGGACCGTATCTAAATACTGCTGACAGATTGAATCTAAAGATCGCCCTCTTTCTTCGATATCTCGTTTTAATCGTCTAATAAAACGAATATCTGCATCAGTGTCAACATAAATAAGTATATCACACATTTCACGTATTTTCACATCATATAATATAAATAATCCTTCCAGAATATAAACATCTCGCGGTTCAATTGTTTCAAGTACCTGACTGCGTGTATGCTTTGTAAAATCATATGTAGGTTTTTGAATTGTTTGTCCTGCTTTTAATAGTGTCAACTGTTCAACGAGCAGATCATTGTCAAAAGCAAATGGATGATCGTAGTTGGTTTTAACTCTTTCATCAAAAGAAAGGTGACTTTGATCTTTATAATAATCATCCTGTTTGATAATACATGTCGTATGACTGCCCTTAAAATATTCATAAATCTGTCTTGAGATGGATGTCTTGCCAGAAGCACTGCCACCAGCAATACCTATGATAATACTATTTTGCATCAGTGAAGACCTTCCTTCCCATATCATTTTCAAATAATTTTTCGTCGACATCCAGATAAAGAATTTGCATTGGATGGTTGGCAACTTCTATTTCTTCATGGTCTTCGTTATAAATTTTTTTTACTTCAATGATAACATTATCATGATGAGGTGAAAAAAACTCAACAAAATCTCCTACCTTAAAATAATTACGTTGTTCGATCATGACCTGATGATGACATTCGTCATAATGCAGAACTCTCACACAGAAATCCTGAGTAGGATGTTCATCTCTTTGATTATACAGCTGATATTCACTTGTGGGAAATTCTTTAAAAAAGCCATTGCATAAAGCACGATTGGCTGCCTTTTGAATCTCTTTTCGATATTTATCCGTATACACAAAATGATCTGGATCTTTACAGTAATCGTCAATCAGTTTACGGTAGGTCGAAACAACAGTGGCAATATAATGCAGCGATTTCATTCTTCCTTCAATCTTGAAAGAATCAATACCCATTTCGATCAGTTCAGGAATATGATCGATCAGTGCCATATCCTTGCTGGACATACTGAAAGGAACAGTTTGCTCGTTGTTTAACTGCTGATCCTGATCAAAAATATCATAGTACCAGCGACAGGACTGAGAACATCCGCCTCTGTTGGCATCTCTTCTTGAAAAATAATTTGACAACATACATCTTCCTGAATAATGGATACACATTGCTCCATGGATAAAATATTCAAGATCGATATCTACCTTTTCTCTGATTTTTTTAAGATCGTCACCATTTACTTCTCTCGCTAAAACAACACGATCAACACCCAATCCCTGATAAAAAGCAATTGCGCTGGTATTCATTGTTGAAAGCTGTGTAGAAACATGAACTTCCAGCTTAAGCATCATTTCTTTGGCTAGATGAATAATATAAGGATCAGCAACAATAATTGCATCAACACCAATATCATCCAACGTTTTCAGATATTCTTTTAATCCCTTAAGATTATCAACATGTAAAATAATATTGCAAGTCACATGGATCTTGGCATGATGTGTATGTGCAAATTCAACAGCTTCTTTAATGTCATCCAAAGAAAAATTCGAAGCACTGGAACGCAGTGAAAATTCTTTGCCCCCAATAAAAACAGCATCTGCACCATACAGAACAGCTACTTTCAGTTTTTCTAGATTTCCTGCTGGTGCCAATAATTCCGGTTTTTTTGTAATAACCCTTTCCCCATTAATTATTTGACTTATTTTCTTCATTTTCCCTCTTCCTTACATCAGCAATCTTATAAACAGTCGAATCAAATAAAAAACTATGATAATATTCGATTCCTGGTGTTAATCGATATAATAAATGCATCAGTTCAATTGATTCTTTTGCATATTTACCTTCATTGATAAATTCCAAAGCCTCAACGTATAGATTAACGATTTCTAAAAGAACAGTGCCCGGACAATACTGACCATCAATCATTAAATAGTCAAAATCAAGGAACTGATTTAAAACATCCAATGTACAGATTTGTCTGCACGAAAGAATATGAGTACCATAATCATCTTCATAAATATGACAGCGTGAATCAACACCATTGGCCTGAATCTGAATATCTTCACCTTTATCGACAGGAAAATCCAACTGTGTTACTTCCTTATAGCTTGTTAAAAGTTTTCTTTTTGAATAAGCCATATATTCAACACCATGAATCTGTACCATGGTTTTCATTTTTACCCGTTCATTGATGATCTGTTTTTCTGATAGCGGTATTTCTCTTGCCAGAAAGGCTCCTTCTACACCCTGATCATGTAAAACTGATAAAGTCATATCATTTGTATTTAAAGTATCAGGCATGTATATCTTTTCAAATGTGTAATGGTGTTCTTTGCAGATCTGTAAAACACCAAAATCCTGAAAGATAATACCATCAACATGGTGCTCTTCCAAATGATGAAGATGTTCTTCCAGCTGTGGTAGCAGATGTTGTTCAATCAGGGCATTAACCAGAACAAATACACGAATCTGATCATCACACTGCTTAAGCTGTTCAATTTCCTGATATGTCAAAGTCATGGCCTGACGACAGGAAAAGCGCGTTGAACCAACGATAAAATGATTTACTCCCAGACTTAAATAATCATATATATGATCTAAACTGTTTAAATTTACAATTAAAGCCATTTCTATCCCTTTCTTTTAATGATGCAGATTCCATCACCAACGGCATGATATTCTACATCATATTCATCATGATTAAAGATCCAGTCTTTGAATCTTTTGATTTTCTTGACCAGCTGTCTTGTGTTTCTGTTTTTGATGTTGTCGATATCAAAGACCATTCCATGGAAATCCAGATTATCAACAATACATATTCCATGCTCTTTGACCAAAGGCATATATTTTTCAAAAAATTTCTGATACTGTGCCTTTGCCGCATCGATAAACAGACAGTCAAACTGCTGATATCTGAAATGGCTGATATCAAAAGTTAAAGCATCAGCCAGATGTATTTTGATACTGTCATTAAATCCATGAGTAGTGATATTTTCAACTGCTTCTCTATATCTTGTTTCATCAAGTTCGATTGTTTCTACATGAAAATCTTCAATATTACTGACCATCATCATCGCTGAATAGCCAATCGCACTGCCGATTTCTAAACAGTAATGACAGCTGTTTTTCTGAAAAGTTTCGATCAGAAATTCCAATCCTTCTTTTTGCATGACCGGTATTCTTCTGCTTAAAGCATTTTTTTCAATATCATCATAATATTTCATATCAGTACCACTTATTCTCACTTACATTTTTTTGATGTTCTTCTAACGTCTTGGCGTAGAGAACTTCTTGCTTTTTGGTTGCAAAAAAGAAATAATAATCCGTTGTCTTATAATTCAAGGTATCTTTGATCACATCAGTAGAAACTGCACTAATTGGTCCCACAGGCAGACCATCATAACGATAGGTATTGTATTTTGAATCACTGCTCAGATCGTTGTAATTGACATCAACTTTTGTAACCTGATTGCCATAATTAACTGTAACATCACTTTGCAGTCGCATCGGTTTATTTAATCGATTAATAAAGATTCCGGCAATGATCTGACGATCCTCATCATTGGCAGGTGACTCTTTTTGCACCATGGAAGCCAATGTCATAAACTGATGAACCGTCTGTTTTTGTCCATTTATTTCGAAATTTTCTATTTGGTCTTTGTATTTTTCCAAATGCTTTTCACTTTGATCTAACATCATTATGGTAATATCTTCAATATTACATGTTTCTGACGTTAAAAAATATGTTTCTGGTGCCAGATAACCTTCTAAAGGATAGTAAATACCTTCAGTGAGAATATCATCATTCAAGAACCAGTATTTATCGATGAGTGTCTGCAGATATGTTCGATCATTCCATTTTGCAATAATATCATCATTATTGATTCCGGTTACCTCTGCGATACTTTTCGCAAATTCAGGAATCGTTTGACCATCAATAACAGTAATTTTTATATTGGAAATATACTCTTTATCATTTCCTTCCAACACTTGAAATATTTCTGCAAGATCCATATTCTTATTCAGTATATAGCCATTACTTTTAAAATCATAAGAATGAAATTTCAGGAATATTTGGGCACAAAGCTGACTTTTGATCAAACCTTTTTCATCAAGAATAGCAATAATTTCCGTACCATTGCTGCCTTTAGGAATTTCAACAACAACTTCCTTGTCTTTGGCTGATACCGCCTTGATACCGTTAAAATAGTAAATAAGCATGCTGCCTGCAAAACAGATCAGTATGATCATGACGGCAGCAATTATCTTCTTTTTTTTGTCGATCTTTTTTATATTTTCCATATGATCTCTCCATTCTGTAATATTATAAGTTATTTTGTCAGGATATTCAACCAAAGAAAAAAGGTAACAACTGTTACCTTAAAAATTATTGATAAATGGTGTCATACATACTGGTTCATTGACCATACAGCTATACTCTGTTTCAATGACCATTCCGCCTTTGTCACGAGAATAACGATATGATTCAATGATACCCCCTTTTTGACAGGCAACAACGATCCATTCATTTCCTTCTTCAGTATAGATCAGCATATTGACTGGATCAGGAGAGGTATCTTCAAAATCAGTATATGCCAATGTTCCATCTTCATTAATCAAAAATAGTGCTAAAGAATCATGACCTTTATTTGTGATATACAGATGATCTTCGTCAAAATTCATTTTTATATCTGTTGGCACATTATCATAGTCTTCATCATCATCTTTTGGATATGTATCAATCGTCTGCAATAATTCAAATTTCAATTTTTCATATTTATAGACTTCTATTGTGCTATTGAGCTCATTCATGATATAAGCACGATTTCCTGCCTGATTAAAAATCATTTTTCTTGGGCCACTGCCTGGTTTAAGCGATAATGAATTAACATTATCGTAAACCAGATTCCCATTATCTTCAACATCAAATAAACAGATCTTATCCAAACCAAGACAAACAACATAGAGTTTATTTTGATCAGGTAAAAAATCCACATAGACAGGATAAGGAGCAGCCTGCTTCACTTCATCGACACCTTTGCCACTGAATTTATAGGTTCCTGTTTTTTTCAGCAGTTTTTTCTTGTGTATAGCAAAAGTAACAACTTCTCCATTGTAATAATCAACTGCAAACAGTTTATCAGCTGTTTCCAGATCGCCATTTGTACAGGCATGGATATATGTTTTCCCTTTATCACTTACTCTGGAAACCAAAGCAAGTGTTTCTGCTGTTGCTGCATATTCACAGATCCCACCGTCATCAGCAGAACCTGTTCTGTTTCGATATGTAATACATGAAAATCTTCCAAAGTTAAACGCATATAAAGGATCACTAGGAGTCGAAAAATGTCTTTTAAACAGTAGTTCTCCATTTTCTACATCAATCTGAAAAGTATAGATTCCTCTTGTCTGATTATTTCCAAAAGAGTTGACAAAAAAACCTTTCGTAATTCTTCTTTTGCCACCAAAAAATAAAAATGCCATAACATTACCTACCTTTTTTCTTTATTATAATGGTCATATATGAATTCAATATAAATAAAAAGCTAATTTTCATTAGCTTTTGTTAATGACAATCTTCTTCACAGTATTCAGTTTCTTCATTTTCTTCATCATTTGCAACAAATGACTGGAATACTTCTTCAATCAGTTCCCATTCTTCAGGATCTTCAACGGAAAGAAGCTGCCCATCATCAGTATAAATTGAAGCCTGAGCCTGTGGTTCGTCATCGTCAGGATCAAAATAGACAACATAAGAATGTCCATTTTCTTCATTATCAAATGTAAATAAAATTTCGTATTCTTTTTCTTGTCCATTTTCATCTGTAATTACAATAATATTTTCTTCCATAACGTTCCTTCTATCTTCTATCTAAATACCCCTGCAGAATTTCTACAGCAGCCATTTTATCAATAACTTTCTTTCTCTTTTTGCGGGAAACATCCGCAAAGATCAGCCGACTTTCTGCAACTTTCGTTGTCAGTCTTTCATCAATGAGTACAACTTCAATATCATAGATCATCTCTTCCAGCTGCTTTTTAAAGGCAATTGAAATTTCACCACGTTCACCAATATCACCATTCATATGTTTTGGCAATCCCAGGATAATCGTATGAATATCATTCTGTTCAACAATATTCTTGATATGTCTGGCGCAGGTCAGATAATCATTATCTTTAAAACGAAATGTTTCAACGCCATGAGCAAGCATTCCCAGAATGTCAGACATCGCAATCCCACAGGTACGTGAACCCAGATCTAAACCGAGAATTTTGTTCATTAATCTTTCTCCATATAAGATTTAACCAGTTCTTCTATAATTTCATCTCGATCTACCTGCTGGATGATATTTCGAGCATTTTTATGAGAAGAAATATATGCAGGATCATTAGATATCAAATATCCCGCTATCTGATGAACAGCATTATAGCCTCTTTCATTCAAAGCATTGATCACAGTTTTTAAATTGCTTTTGATCATTTCTCTCTTCATTTCTTCAGAACTGAAAATTCTTGTTTTTGTCATATCTTCCATCTAAATCACCCACTTTTCTAAATACAAATTTATTATACCTTAATTGTGTACAAATTACAAAATGTTTTTAAGTGACGTCTTGATATTTGCAATACTATCATTGATTGCACAGCCACCTTGAGCAAAATCCGGTTTTCCGCCACCACGTCCATTAACAATTTCATTAATAGCTTTGACAATATTTCCAGCTTTATATGTTCCTAAAAGATCTTTGCTGACAGAAACAAAATATGAACATTTATCTTCATGACGAGAAACCAAAACAACAATGCCACTGCCCAGCTTATCTCTGAAATCAAAAGCCAGCTGCTTAGCTTTGGCGTTTTCCATATTTTCTTCAACATAAAGAACTCTCACACCATTGATCGTTTCAACATCATTTGCCTTTTTAGCAGCATTTAAAGCATTCAGCTGTGATGACAGATCAGCAATTTCTTTTTTTGCTTCTTTCAGTTCATTAACTGTGGCCTCTGTTTTACTGATTACATCTTTACGGTTTCTGATATTCAGAATCTGCGCAACTCTGTCAACCGTTTCCTTTTCACTGATCAGTGCCTGATAAGCCATGGCTCCGGTTCTGGCCACGATACGTCTGATTCCACTACCTACGGATTCTTCACTTTCAATCTTGAACAATCCAATTTCACTTGAATTGTGAACATGACAGCCACCACATAATTCTACAGAATAATCACCAATATTAACAACACGAACAACATCACCATATTTTTCATCAAACAAGGCCATGGCTCCAGAATCTAAAGCATCTTCTTTTTTCATGTTTTGGATATCTACATCATATCCTTTAAAAATAGCTTCATTTACCTTCTGATCGATCGTTTTTAGCAGATCAGCAGAAATTTTTTCGAAATGTGTAAAATCGAATCTTAACAGCTGATCATCTACATATGATCCAGCCTGGCTGATATGGTCACCTAAAACATCTTGCAGTACTTTCTGCAGTAGATGTGTTGCACTATGGTTAGCCATGATCTTCTTTCTACGTTCCATATCGATTGCCAGCTGCAGCTGATCGCCAACCTTGATTGTTCCAGTTTCAATGTCAACAAAATGCATATGCTGACCATTTGGTGCTTTCAAAACATTGACTACATTGGCTTTGATGTGATCATTGTAGACAGTTCCCGTATCAGCACACTGACCACCCATTTCCGCATAGAAAGGTGTTGTATCAACGATGATTTCTCCACAATCAGACAGTTCATCAACTTTGCAGCCATTTTTAAATACCCCTATCACTGTAGCAGTGATGATCTTTGGATCATAAGTAAAAACAGAATTATCCTTAAATTCCATCAGATCAGGTTTTTGACAGTTCATTGATTCCAGATCCCCTCTGGCACATCGAGAACGTTCCTGCTGGATCTTCAGTTCTTCTTTAAACCCTTGATCATCGACTTTAATATGCGATTCTTCGGCGATTTCAACAGTCAGTTCAAATGGGAAACCATATGTATCATACAATTTGAAGGCATCTTTTCCTGAAATGACACCATCTTTATTTTTTTCAATAAGTGATTTTAACAGTTTTTCTCCATTAGCAAGAGTCTTATGGAAAGAATCTTCTTCTTTTTTTACCATTTCCGAAATAAATGAAACTTTTTCGGGTAGATAATCATAAAATTCTTTCATGATATCACTGACAATACCGACCAGATTGTACATGAATGCTTTTTCTATGCCAATCTGTTTACCATAGCGTACAGCTCGTCTTAAAATTCTTCTTAAAACATAGCCTCTTCCTGCATTGTCAAACATTGCTCCATCAGCCAAGGCAAAAGTTACGGTTCTGATATGATCGGCTATGACACGGTATGCCATACGATTTTCTTCATATTTAACAGTGGCAATTTTTTCGGTTTCACGGATAATTGGCAGGAAGAAATCTGTATCAAAATTGGTATCTCCACCTTGAATGATGCTCGTTATACGTTCCAGCCCCATTCCGGTATCAATATTTTTTTGAGGAAGTTCTTCATATTCATCTCTTGATTTTCCTTCCTGTGAATTATATTGCGAGAAAACAAGATTCCATATTTCAATATAACGGTCATTTTCCAGTTCATCATAAAAGAGCTTGACTCCCAGACCATCAGGATCATATTTTTCCCCACGGTCATAGAAAATTTCTGAATCTGGACCACATGGTCCTTCTCCAATTTCCCAAAAATTTCCAGGTGTTTTTAACATATGTGATGGATCAACACCTTTTTCATTGACCCAGTAGTGATAGGCTTCATCATCATGATCATGAACTGTAATATACAGCTTGTCTTTATCAAAGCCAATCCATTTTTCATCTGTCAAAAATTCCCAGGCAAAATCAATGGCTTCTTTTTTGAAATAATCACCAATCGAGAAGTTTCCCAGCATCTCAAAAAAAGTATGATGTCTGGCTGTTTTCCCGACATTTTCGATATCGTTTGTACGAATTGATTTTTGTGCATTGGTAATTCTTGGATTTTCTGGTTTCTGAGAACCATCAAAATACTTTTTTAACGCTGCAACACCAGCATTAATCCAAAGTAATGTTGGATCATCATTTGGGATCAATGAATGACTTGGTTCAATTTTATGATCCTTGCTTTCAAAAAAATCCAAAAACATCTGTCTGATTTGATTTCCAGTTAATTCTTTCATAGCTATTCTCCTTAAAAATATAAAAAGTCGTCCTTTTCTAGGAACGACTTAAGCGCGGTACCATCCTAGTTCATGTCAAAGACATGCCCTTAATTGACCTTAACGCAGTTTCACGGTAATGATGAGTTACTCTCCGAAGTAGCTTTCCCATAAGTCCTATAAACATTTCCACCAGCCATGTTCTCTCTATGATATTCCTTAAGGTACTCATCTTCATCAACGATTTAACTGCATTATACATGAAAAGATATGGGTTTTCAATCATTAAATCAATCTGAAGATAGAAAAGTTACATCTTATCTTTAATTGTTTCAACAACGCGACATCCATATTCTGTTTCACTGAATAACAGGGCTAATGATGCCAGAGTCAATGCCATAACAACATTATTTCTTCTCATTTTATCACCTCTATTTCATTGTCCCCGTCATCAAGAAAATCATACACACTAATTTCATCGTGACTGGTCAGTCTTTGAACCAGTGTTGTTTTTCTTCTTTCATCTTTATAATTAGCGATTCCATAAGCAAATGCTTTGGGACTGCCTAGAACAAACAGTGAACGTTTTGCTCGAGTTAATCCTGTATAAATCAGATTTCGCTTTAACATCACATAATAATCATTCAGTACAGACATAATAACGATCTTAAACTCATTTCCCTGTGACTTGTGAATAGACATGCAGTAAGCATGCGTGATCGTATACAGGTCTGCTGCTGTATATTCAACAAAACGGCCATCAAAATCAACGATCAGTGTATCTTCTAGATACTCAAAGCCATCCTTAGGACAAATATCGACAAGAATACCGATATCTCCATTATAGACATCATCTTCTGGGCGGTTTTTAAGCTGCAGGATCTTATCATTGACACGGAAAATTCTTTTTCCAGCACGATATTCTTGTTGTCCATACGATGGATTAAAAACTTCCTGCAGTGCTTCATTAAAATGATCGATTCCCGCTATTCCCTGATACATCGGTGCCAGAACCTGGATATCATTCATCGTATATCCTTCTTCTAAGGCACGACGAACGATCATAATGACATTTTTGATCATTTCAGCATTGGAACAGCTATAAAAATGAATATCCTTATACTGTTCAAAAAGTGACATGTTCATATGTTCATGAATAATTTCATGAGCCAGGCAAATGATCCCTGAATCCTGGGTCTGTCGATAAATTTCATCCAGTTCAATCACATCGATAGCATGAGAATCAATGATATCTTTCAATATTCTTCCTGGCGCTACAGATGGCAATTGATGATAATCGCCAATCAGCAGGATCCGATGACATTTTCTGCTGGCTTTAAACAACTGACTTAACAGAATACAGTCTACCATTGAAAATTCATCAATGACCAGAACATCATTATCAAGCGGATTATTCTCATTCATCGCAAATACATTAGAATGCAGATCCCATTTCAATTCACGATGAATGGTACAGGCTTCCAGTCCGGTCAATTCACTGAGTCTTTTTGCAGCCCTTCCTGTAGGCGCCAGAAGTGCAATCTTTTCTTCAGGATAAAGTTCCTGATAGATCCTGATCATGGCTTTGACAATGGTCGTTTTACCGGTTCCAGGTCCCCCTGTTAGAACAGAAATTGGGTATCTTAAAAAATGATCGATGACCTCTCTTTGTTTGCTGGCATATTCAATACCCTCACTTTTTTGAAATTCATTTAACAGCTCACTGACTGCCTCCTGATCATAGGTTTCCTGTGGACGTCTATTTATATTCAAAATATATTGGGCTATATTTTTTTCAGCCTCATAGAGATCATATTCATAATAGCGGTCATCTTCCAGGACGATTTTCTTTTCTTCAATCAGTAACGAAAGATAAGTTAAAAAAGTCTGATCATCTGTATTGAAAATGATCCTGAAAAACGCTTTTTTCAGTTCCTCAAGATAAACAAAAGTACTGCCACTGCTAAAACAGCTTTGTTTGATACTGTAAATGATTCCCGCCTTGAGTCGTTCAGGATCATCAATTTGAAAACCGATTTTCATTGCCAGTTCATCAGCAGTCTTAAAACCGATACCATCAATATCTTCGATGATCTGATAAGGGTTGTTCTGGAGAATCTGCAGCGTTTTTTCCTTATACGTTGCCTGAATCAGTCCTAAATGCCGCATCGAGATACCATGTCCCATGAAAAACTGCATCACTTCCTGATCAAAATCCTGCGCTGCCAGTACCTCATAGATCATATCTCTTTTTTTCTCTGTCATTCCTTTAACAAGATCAAGACTGTGTTTATCATTCTTGATTAGAGAAAAAGCATCTTCTCCCAAATCATCAATAATATGTTCAGCCAGTTTTTTGCCCACCCCTTTAAACAGAGGACTGCTTAGATATTTGACCATTTCATCACGGTCACTGCTTAAAACTATTTCATAATGATCCAGTCTGAACTGGTTGCCATATTTGGGATGAATCACATAGTCACCATAAAAAATGTATTTATCATAATCATTGAACTGAGACATGTACCCACTTAGCACAATGTCCTCGTTTTCTTCCTCCACTTCGATGACTGCCACGATATAATGAGAAGATTCGCTATAATAGCGAACCTTTTTAATAAAACCCGTATATTGAAGCATTATAGATAATCCAGCTCTTTCCCATTTTTATAGACCTTTTCAATCGTTCCACCACCTAGACAGATATCACCATTATAAAAGACCGCTGCCTGACCAGGGGTCACTGCTTTAACAGGCTGATCAAATGTCAGTCTGACAGTATTTTCATCAATAAAAGTCAAAACGATCGGATTATCTTTCTGTCTATATCGGAATTTGGCATGGCAATGAAGTGGCTGTTCAGGCTTATATGATGAGATCCAGTTGACATCACTGATCAGTGCCCCATCTGACAGCAGCCAGTCATTCTGATTCCCTTGACAGATATATAAAATATTCTGATCATAATCTTTTCCCACAACAAACCAGGCATCACCTGGGCCACCAATACCCAATCCTTTCCTTTGACCTATCGTATAGTACATGATACCAATATGATCACCTATGACCTTTTTAGTCTGAATATCAACCATCTTTCCTGGTTTTGCTGGGATATAGTTCTGTAAAAATTCCTTAAAGGCGCGTTCACCAATAAAACAGATACCTGTACTGTCTTTTTTGTTGGCTACTGGCAGCTGCAGATCTTGAGCAATCTTTCTGACTTCATGCTTGGTTATTTTACCTAAAGGAAACAAAGAAGCCTGCAGCTGTTGCTGATTAAGCTGACATAAAAAATATGTCTGATCCTTATTATGATCACGCCCTTTTAACATGACAGAATCCTCACCTGGATGATGTTCAACCTGGGCATAATGTCCTGTAGCAATATAATCAGCATTCAATGTTTTCGCATAATCTAAAAAAGCCTTAAACTTAATATGTTTATTACATAGAATATCAGGATTAGGCGTTCTGCCTTTGGCATATTCTTCAATAAAATAAGTGAAGACCTTATCCCAGTACTCCTTGATAAAATCAACTCTTTTAATTTCTATTCCTAAATGCTGTGCAACCGCTTTGGCATCATTGTAGTCTTTTTCTTGAGGACAGATGTCGTCATCAGTCGTTGGATTTCCTAAAATATCATTATTCAGCTGGCTGTCCCAGTTGCGCATAAAAACACCGATGACTTCATATCCCTGATTTTTCAAAAGGTAAGCTGCAACAGCAGAATCCACGCCACCGCTTAAACCTAAAACAACTCTTTTTTTCATAGTCGTCCTCCTTTGGTCACCCTATTATAACATGACAGAATAAAAAAACTAGGCCTAAATAAAACCCCTGAACGGGGTTATTATCTATTTTCCAAGTCTTGACATAGGTAACATTGCTGCTCCAATAGCACCACAATCTTCAAGTTTTGCCTGCAGCAGTGGAATGTGTCCTCTCATTCCCACATGAATCTTGGAATTGAACTGTTCGATCAGCTGATCCAGGAAATAATCTTTAGATTTCATAACACCACCACCTAAAACAAAGCAGTGTGGATCAACTGTGTGCGCAATATTTGCAAACATAGTTGCCAATTCTGAAATGCATTCATCAACAATACTTTGTGCTTTTAAGTCACCTTCACTTGCCAGTCTGAATACATCACCAGCATGAGCTACTTTATCATCGCCTAAAATAGCTTTTCCTTTACGGGTGATCGCTGTTCCACTGGTTTCACCTTCAGCTGCTCCAGGATTTAACCCACCAAATTTATAACCATTATTCTTAACGATGATATTTCCGATTTCACCAGCATGACCACGTCCACCTGATACCAGCTTACCATCGACAATGAAAGCACCACCAATTCCTGTAGAAATTGTTACATAATAGCATGTTGGATATTCTTTCCCAGCTCCTAAAATAGCTTCTGCTAGTCCCGCAACATTGGCATCATTATCAATAAATACAGGCAGATTGAATTTATCTGCTAATTTTTCACAAATTGGATAATTTTCAAATCCAGGCAGATTTGTTGCCATGATCATTGTACCGTTGACAACATCAACTGGTCCAGGAACACCAATACCAATTCCTTCTACACCTGATAACCCTCCACAGACAGTTGTATCAAGGCTTGAGATCTGTCTGATGATTTTTGCACAGACATAATCAGGGCCGTTTTCTCTTTCAGTTGCATCTTTGACTTCACTGTATGTTTTTCCATTTTCATCGACCAATAAGGTTCTTACATTTGTTCCACCTAAATCAATACCAATATAATATTTCATCTTAATTCCTCCTATATGCTCTATTATACTATAAATGCATTTTTTAGAAAACGCTTTCAATTAAACTTTTTTCGATTTGTCTGAACTGATCAGGAATATCGCAGACAATTTCTTTTCCTTTAAGATAGCGTAGCGATCCAAAAGGATCACAGAAACAGATCCTGCTGGCATGCAGCAGCTGATAATTCAAACCAAATTTCTGTTTCAGCTGTCTGTTCAGCTGAAAATCACCATACTTCCTATCACCAATGACTGGATGTCCGATACTAGAAAGATGGATCCTGATCTGATGCATTCTGCCAGTAACGATCTGAACCATGACTAGTGAAAACTGAGCATTCCATTTCAACGGTTCAACAATTGTTTTCATATAAAGAGCGTCAGGATCATCTTTTCTGACAAACTGAACACGATCTTCATTATCTATTTTCTTGACATAGCCAACGAGTTCTTTTCTTTCTCTTAGACATCCTGAACATATCGTAATATATGTTTTTTCAATATGATGTCTTTTCTTCATCATCTCATTAAGATCCTGGAGAGCATTGAGGGTCTTGCCAAAAATAACAATTCCGCTGGTATTGCGGTCAAGACGATGTACAGGTCCAGGCATAAATGTATTTTCACGACTAAGATCAAGTTCGCCTTTTTCTTTAAGATAACTGAGAACCTGGTGATCAAGCGTATTGATATTTTCATTGGCATCACCATGGACCAGTAAACCGGCAGGCTTATCGACAACAAGAATCTGTTCATCTTCATATAAAACCTTAAATTCCTTCTTCAATGAATAAATATCCTTTTCTTGAGTATACAGCTGGAATTTATCCTCATAGAGAAACATCTCTAATATATCATGTTCCTGAAGAATATATCTTTCATTGACTTTTTTGCCATTGATTTTGATATCTTTATTACGCAGCATTTTATATATCAAATTTACTGGTGCATTGCATAATAGTTTTTTGAGATATTTATCGATTCGCTGATTGGCATCATTTTTTCTAATTTCTATTCTTTTCATTTTTTTCACCTCCATCATTATAACATATTGTCATAAAACTTCATTTTATTTTTTTATGAAACCCTTTACATTTTGGATGGATGTGCTATAATTTAATTGTTAGGTGATGCACATTCACTTTAACGTACCCCCTATTATCATCCTTACGTGAATAATATTTTGAAAAAGTATGCACCCCCGCATACTTTTTTGTTTACAACAAAAAAAATAAAACCTATACTTGAATTGAGGTGAAATATATGGAAAAAAAAGTATCAAGTGAAGTGCTGTTTACAGGAAATGTCATTACTGTCTACAAAGATCAGGTTGAATGTCAAAACGGTATGCTTGCTGATAGAGAAATTGTCAGACATCATGGTGGTGTAGGAATCCTGGCGACTGTTGATGATAAGATCATTCTGGTCAAGCAGTATCGTTATGCCTATCAGCAGGATACAATAGAAATACCAGCTGGCAAACTAGAGTTTGATGAGGAAATTAAAAAAGCTGCTAAACGTGAACTTGAAGAAGAAACTGGATACAGCTGTAAAGATCTGGAACTGATCACAGATATCTTCCCTACTCCTGGCTATTGCGATGAAATCATCCATCTCTATGAAGCAAAGGGCCTCTATAAAAAAGAAAATCCCCTGAGCGGAGATGATGATGAATTTATTGATGTTCTCTATGTTCCAGTTGATCAGGCTTATCAGATGGTAATAGATAAAAAAATCAATGATTCAAAAACAATGATTGCAATCATGAAAGCCTATATCGATAAACACGCAAAATAAAAAACTGCTTACGCAGTTATTTTTTTATTGGCGGTCTGGACGGGACTCGAACCCGCGACCTCCGCCGTGACAGGGCGGCATTCTAACCAACTGAACTACCAGACCATACAACTAATGGCGGAGACAGAGGGATTTGAACCCTCGCGCCAGTTTCCCGACCTACACCCTTAGCAGGGGCGCCTCTTCAGCCTCTTGAGTATGTCTCCATCGGTTGCTCAAATATAATAACATATATATTTCATGGATGCAACAAAAAAATAGCATATTTTTATGCTATCTTTTTCTTTTCCCGTTGACTCACCAGTAGCCTTATGACAGAAATACAGATAAAGTTAAAAAATACCGATAGTAGAGAAAGAGCAGCCATTGATGATAAAAGCGTGTTTTTATAGACAAAGGTCTCATATGTAGGAATAAAATATAAAACCGCACTTAAACCATTGAAAACAATGCCAAAGAGACCATTAACCATACTGATATAGACATCATAAATACCGTTAATAATCTGTGCCAGAACAGATGAACCATTAAGATAGTCAGTAAACAGCAGATAAAACATGATTGCGACCAGAACAATGATCATTGATAACAAGAAATTAAACAAAATATTGACGGTTGCTGTCAGAATCTTATTTTCTTCATCATTGTCTGTTTCTTTTTCTTCTATCTGTTCTTTTACTTGCTTTTTTTCACTGTTTGATGCTTTGGCATCGCCATTAATGATATCCATCAGCTCATTCATGCGTTTTGGATCATAGGATGTTGCCCCTGAAAGAATGAAGGTATCACTATTTGACACATTATTTTCATTAACGTTTCTAAACAGATGAACTCTCTTATTTTCATTATCATCAGCCGTATTTCCATCTATATCGACTTTTTCTGCTTTTTGCAGATTAATATCATTTTCATCATCAAAACGGAAAAAAATCTTTTGTTTATGAGAAAATTTTTCAGAAATTTCCTGCTTATTCAATAAATCAACAAAATAATCGTAGGCACGATTCACTAGCGCAATGAGCTGTTCATCATTTTTATATTTATTCAGCAGCTTGTTCTTGGTTTTATACAATGTATCTCTGTCCATGTCTGCATTCATACCAAGTATCGGTGAGAACAGTTCCATACTGTCATATTTTGAAAACAGGAAAACATTCATGATTTCCAGATAATTCTTAACAACTTTATATACACAGGCCTTGATCGTATCATTGGCCGGAACAAGATCAGGCATATAGATCACATTGGCGTACAAATTTAAAGCCGCTTCGACCATTGATTCAAAATTGGCAACAACCAGAGTATGCTGAGGACCAACATTCATCTGTTGACAGATAACAGTCAGAACATCTTTATGAGGTAATGGTGGCAGCTTGCTGTCACCACCAATCAGAAAATCAATTTTATTATATAAATCTGTCAGCTGCAGATATTGAATCGCTCTTTTGGATTTGTGAGTTGTATAAACAGCTATTTTAATATCCTTCTGCAGACAGTACTGAACGAATTCATCAACACCCTCTCTTTTGATATTAGGTTTCAGTTTGACATATTCAAACAGATCTTTTTCAACAATTCTGTTAAATTCCTTATTGCTTAAAACATCCTGGATAGGTGATTTATCATACATTGTTTTCATGCTGCCAAGCATAAAAGAAAACTGATCTTTGGTAATTGTTTTATGATAGGTTTCACAGGTTCTCTTGAAATAATTATAACGTAAGCGATTAAGATCAAGAAGCCCCCCATCTAACGTTAAAATGACTAATTTTATATTATCAACATTCTGACTATAAAACATTCCTCTCACCTCTAGCAAACATTATAACATATTTATATAAAAATTCCTTGATTTCATTTGAAAAATATTATAGAATATCAGTGTTATCTCTCCGTAGCTCAGCTGGCAGAGCATCTGACTCTTAATCAGAGGGTCCACGGTTCGATCCCGTGCGGGGAGACCATTGAAAAAAACGCCTAAAGCCTTGATTTTCAAGATTTTAGGTTTTTTTATTTATATTACCATTTTTCACTTAGATCAATTGATATTAAAAATATAAAGCAAAAAATTAAATTTTTATTTTGCAGTTAGATCCTCTGATTAAGAGTCAGTGGTTTCTTTACAAGAAAAGTTTAAAATCGATCTTGATAATTTTAACTGTTTTTTATAGACCGATTTACTTACAATAATTTCTTTCTTAAAAAATATCAATCACGATAATCATTTCGATTTTATAAAAAACAAATTGAAAAGATACCTGTATGGTATCTTTTATCATAATGTAATAAGTATTGTCGCAATAAGATTGTTTGCCATATGCACCAGCATTGGTGCAACGATTGTTTTTCTTTTTTCATAGACAAGAGAAAAAGCAAATCCCATGCCGCCATACGAAAGCAAATATAAAAGCTGTGTCATATCTCCGGCGAAAAGTCCTTGATATATATGAATAAAGCCAAAGAAGAATGCTGAGATAAAATGCCCCCAGAACACATTATATTTTCTAAATGTTCTAAAGACCAGACCACGAAAGATCAGTTCTTCAACGATCGGAGCAAAAATCACTGCCTGAATGGCCATAAAGATAAAATTATTTTCGATCAGGCTTTCAAACAGAAGCTGATTAGACGCAGTATCCGATGTTCCTAAAACCAGAACGATGATCACATTAGCCAGATAAGATATCAGATACATGATTCCTACCCCTGCTGTCAGTGACCATATCGTATTTATCAGCAGATTTTCTTTAAATTTTCTGATATTATCTTTAAAAAAATCTTTTAACAGTATAATCGCAAAAAGCATAGAAATTAATGTACTGAAGAAATTCAGCATGATATTAATTGTATATATGTCCAAAACATGAACATACTTGACATACAAATACAGTCCCGCCTCAACAAATAATGGCGTGATAAACAAATATGTCGGTATCAGCAGTATAAATCCAATTGCCTTTTGTTTCCCGTTGAGTTTTCCAGCAAATTCTAAATCCATAATGACATCCCTTCATCAAATGATCTGTTCATCATTTATTTCTAATATATGGTCATTATAGCAAAAAATGACTTTGATGAAAACTATTTCAAATCTAAACTTGTTTTTATTGCATTATTTACCTTTTTCATGAAATAATCATTCAAACATCCCAGTTTTTCCTGAAAACGCATTTTATCGATCGTTCGAATCTGTTCTAAAAGAATCACTGATTTTTTTTCTAAAGAATCACATTGAATAACTACATGAGTAGGAATCGGGTTTTTTGTCAGTTTAGAAGAAATGGGCGCAACAATAACTGTTGTTGAAAATTTATTTCCTTTATTATTCTGTAAAACAAGAACTGGTCTTAAACCACCCTGTTCACTTCCAACAACCGGTGAAAGATCAGCATAATAGATATCTCCCCTACTAATCATGATATAACCTCCTAAATTATTCTATGTTAAAAAAAGAAAAGTTATTCTTAATTCATTTATATTCTTATTTTTTTATGTTATGATAATTGAAGATAAAAGGAGAAAGAACAATGATAAAAGCGATAATTTTTGATATGGATGGATTAATGATAGATAGTGAAAGAGTAACGTTTGAAGGGTATCAGGAAATATTAAAGAAAATGAACCTGACAATGACTGAAGAATTCTATATTACGCTGTTAGGTAAACCTGTTAAAGGCATTTATCAACGCTTCTATGATGTCTATGGACAGGATTTTCCAATTGAATCTGTTATTAAAGATGTTCATCAGTATATGGCAGAAAGATTCAAAAATGAAGGTGTTCCTTTAAAAAAAGGACTGTTATCTTTGTTAACATATCTTAAAGATCATGATTATAAAACCATTGTTGCTACTTCCAGCAATAGAGATCGTGTTGACGACATTCTGCGTTCAGCTGACATTGAAAAATATTTTGATGATTCTATCTGTGGCGATGAAGTTACAAAAGGAAAACCAAATCCTGAAGTTTTTCTTAAATCATGTCAAAAACTAGGTGTCAAACCTGATGAAGCTATCGTCATCGAAGATTCAGAAGCAGGCATTCAGGCAAGTGCAGCAGCAGACATCAAGGTCATCTGTATTCCTGATATGAAATATCCTGAAGAAAAATTTGCGAAAAAAACATATAAAATATTCAAAGATTTGGATGAAGTCAAAGATTTTTTCCAGACATTATAAAAAAGCCATTTTCATGGCTTTTTTATTATCTGATTAATCAGCTCCAGGACCCTTTGTAGATTTTTTCCATCCTGATAGGTAAAGAACTGATTTCTAAACTGTTCAAGATCAAATTTATGTTTTTCTTTTATTGCCCTGATCAGATCATCTTCACTATAGCAGATTGCTCCTGGCATAGTATGATAGTCCACAAAACAGCCTAGATCACGCAGATAGTCATTAAGATCTGGAACAAAAAAATACATTGGTCGATTCAGTAAAGAATAATCAAAAATGATCGACGAAAAATCGGATATCAAAGCATCACTGACTGTAAAAAGATCATGGGTATCTTCATGATTCATGTTCAGAATGCGTTCATGTTTTGCTAACAGAGTATTTTTCAATAGAGGATGGAACTTATAAATCAGTAAATATTCTTCCCCTAATGAATCCATGACTTTACCGGCATCAAACAAAACAGAATGAAATCCTTTATATATATTACCACGGAAAGTTGGGGCATACAGAAGGATCTTTTTATTTTTTAGCTGTGGATATTTTTTATAAAGACGTTCTTTAGCTGTATTGAGATAATCCTGCTGACACAGATGATCCACTCTTGGCATCCCTGTTGTAATCACCTGATCTTCAGCGACAGAAAATGCCTCACTGTATGGTTTCTTCCAGTAATCGCTGTTCGACAGGATATAATCATAATTTCGAATTGGATATTCTCGTTCTATTGCGTTACCAAATTTTTTGATAGCTCCACAGGCATGCCACACCTGAATGACATGTACTCCTTCTCGCTTATATGTGGAAATGACATAGTTGTTGTCACGAATCAAAACGACTTTGGACGTATTGATGATAACGACCTGCTTCAGACAGTTAAGCATATAGAAAAAATCCTGAATCAGATTATTCTTATCATACCCAATCAGTATTTTCTTTATTTTCAGCTGAGGATCTTTTTTGAGCTGTTCATAAATCAGTAAAAGATCTGATTCAAGATGACTAGATTCAAGTGAAACAAAAGCAACCTGATGATCATTGATCTTCATAAATCTGACAAAGACATACACGATACCAAGAATAATTTTTAGAATTGTTTTCTCTATTTTCTTCATATCTGCTCCTGTTTAAAAACAATATCTACAACTCTTTGACTGGCATGACCATCTTCATGATCATTAAACCGCTGATTAAAACATTCTAACTGCTGATAATCATAAGGTCTTTGGATTTCTCTAAGCAGCTCATCTTCCTCTTCAATAATCTTTCCTGGCAGGTCTTTATAAATATCCAGATAAAATCCACGCAAATGATCACGATACATGTCAAGATCATACATATAAAAATACATTGGTCGTTTCAAAATGGCATAATCAAAGAATACACTGGAATAGTCAGTAATCAGTGCATCAGAAATGATATAGAGGTTTCTGATATCTTCTTCTGGTGGAACAAAATAGACAAATCCCTTAAACTGATCAATGTCAAAATCATTGACGATCAGATAATGAGGTTTGAAGATCACGACATATTCATCTTTCAGTATTTTCTGCCATTTTTCAAAATGAACTTCCAGTTTAAAAGTATAACCTTTTGTCACATAAGAATTATCACGCCATGTTGGCGCATACAGCAGGACTTTTTTATCCTCGGGAATATGGTACTGTTTTTTGATTGCACCAACATCATCCTGATCATAATTTGATAGAAAATCATTTCGCGGATAGCCCGTTTCGATCAGTCTTTCACGATTGATTCGAAAAGCGCTTTGAAATACCTCAGTAGTAAAGGAACTTGGTGAAATCATGTAATTGTATTTTTCTACATCTACGCGATATGTTTCATGCATCATGTCTTCATTCATCCCACTGCGATAAAACGTTGTTCCTTCAGGAACTTCAATATCAAATGCCAGTTTCTTTAAAGGCGTTCCATGCCATGTCTGCAGATAAATCTGCTTTTTCTTTTTTAAAACATACATTGGCAGTTTGCAATTGACGATCCAGTACTTGCTGCGAGCCAGATAATAAAAATACGACAACGAAAAATATTCAATGATTTTTGCTCCAGGAATATTCAGATTCTTTTGGCGATGATGTTTGATGGCCCAGACAAAACGGTAATTCTGAAAACGTTCCTGCTGAATCATATACTCATAAATCGAACGCGGATTATCGGTATATCCGCGACCATGGAAAGCAATGAAAAGCACAGTTTTTTTCTGAACTGGGATCATACGATAAGTAAGCTTGTATAAAAGTCTAATCGTTTTTCCAACGATATTTTTTATTAGTCTGATCATTTGATTCCTCCTTATGAAAATAAGGGGCATTCCCCTTATTTAAAAACTGCTTCAACTGCCCTTTGTGATGCATGACCATCATCAATTGAACAGAATCTATCATAAAATTCTTCATATCTCTGGGCATATTTTTCATTCATTTCATCGATATTTTTGATCTGATCAACAACTTCCTGAGTTGTATATACCAGTGGTCCAGGCAGTTCTTTTTCCATATCGATGTAGAATCCTCTTAATACATCTCTGTATTTATCAATATCATATGTGTAAAACAGCATTGGACGTTTCAGATTGGCAAAATCAAAGAAAACACTCGAATAATCTGTAATACAGATATCAGAAATCAAATAGATTTCAGTAATATCATCATATTTGCTGACATTAAAAGCAAAATCTTCTAATCCTGAAACATCAATCTTATCAGCAATATAATGGTGAGTACGCAGTAAAACAACATAGTCCTGACCTAATTCTTTTTTCATTAATTCCAGATCAAGCTTTAGTTTAAATTTATACTGTCCTTTTCCATAATATTCATCATCACGCCATGTTGGCGCGTAGAGAATTGTTTTTTTATCTGCAGGAATTTTCAGTTTCTTCTTCAGCTTTGCAGCAATTTCATCCTTATCAGGTGCATAAAGCAAATCATTTCGAGGATATCCTATTTCCAACATTTGTCCATTAGTATACATGAAACAGCTTTTAAAAATATCACTTGAAAATTTATTGGCAGCAATCAGAAAATCCCATTCCTGTTTCTGACGATAGAACTGGGCTTTATAGGTTGGTGAAGCTGCTGTAACTTCTTCCTGATCAAAGGCCAGTCTTTTTAATGGTGTCCCATGCCATGTTTCCAGAAATACCTGTCCTTCTCTTTTCCTGAACCATAATGGCTGACGGATATTGAAGACAAAATACTTTGACTTTGCCAGATAATAGGCATATCTTCTTGTAAAACGTTTAACGATGATACCATCATATGGAATCTTGGCCTTTTTATCATTAAGCACCCAAATAAACTGGTAACGACCTGGATAGTTTTTTGCCAAATATTCATAAATATATTTTGGTGAATCAGCATAGCTTTTCCCCATAAACGTTTCAAACATGACCCAGTTTTTTTCAATTGGTTCATTAATATATTTATGACGATATAAATATTTGTTAAATTCGTTTTTATTTTTAAGAATACGTTTCAGCTTGCTTTTTGCCAAATGACGGGCAATCAGCCTTTTCGTATTTTCCAGATCTCTATTTTTGGCCAGTTTGACCATCTTTCTTTGATAACTGCTCATCTTTTTAAGCAAATCATCTCTGACATCATCCATTAATGAACACATGGTCGCAAAACGTTCTTCACGCCAGTAATCATTCTGTGATCGTCTAATCCTTTTGGCAAAATAATTGGTATAATATTTAACAAGTTTTGAATCGAGGTAATATCTGATCTTATTTTCTTTTTCAACCAAAGAAATAGCATGGAGATAGGCATCGATAAATTCATCAAACTTGTGTTCATCTTTGATTTGTGTTAAAGCAGGTGTATTAATTGGATCATTGTGCTTTCTTTTCACGTACAGAGCATCCAGATCCTGATCGATTGAATGACTGTACTGAGCCAGCTGAACAACAAATGACAGATCGCTGTAATAAAGAAAATTTTCACAGAAACGCAGATGATGCTCATCAATGATGCTTTTTCTGATCAGGATATTAAGCACTGATACATTTTTCAACCCTCTACGCGAACGGATCAGCAGATCGACAATTTTCTGCTGGGCATCATTTTCCTCATTGTCATATTCTTTTTCTACAAAGCGCTGATTACGGTCGCGATCTTTATCCTTACGATCCAGCTCTTCATTTTTTTCCTGTCCCATAGTTTCAAAAACCTGTTTCTTAAACCACGAGATCCATCTTTTCCCCATGACCAGATCAAGATTTTCTTCACTAGCTTTATTCATCAGCCTGCTGAAAACTCCAGGCATCAGATAATCATCACTATCGAGGAAATAAACATAATCGCCTGTCGCTTCATCTAACCCTAAATTTCTTTTCACAGCCACATTGACATCGCTTGGTGCCAAAACAACTTTTAAATTGATATATTTTTGATAACAGTTAATAAACTCATTGATCTTTTCATCATACTGATCAATGATCAGCAGGGTTTCAATATCATCTACATTCTGATCTTTAATACTTTCCAGACAGTCAGCCAGATAGTGATAATATCCATCGAAAGGCACAATAACGCTTATTTTCATAGTATATCCCCTCCGTTTTTACATCTTATCTTTTAAATCATCTTTAATTTTTGTCGTTGAAATACCTTCTGTACGAGGAAGATAGACAACCTCACAGTAATCTTTCAGAAAATCAAACTGTCCTTTCCAGTCATCACCCATGACAAAGACATCAACATCATGTTCCTGGACATCTTTGATCTTCTGATCCCATGATTCTTCAAAAATAACTTCATCGACATATCTAATGGCTTCTAAGATTGCTTTTCTATCAACATCTTTATGATAAGCCTTTTTCCCTTTAATTGCATTAAATGCATCGCTGCTGACTGCAACGATCAGATAATCTCCCAATTCTTTTGCTCTTTTCAGGATATTTAAATGACCAACATGAAATAAGTCAAATGTTCCATAAGTAATTACTTTTTTCATCATTGTTCTCCTATCGTTTTAATCTGTCAAGAATTCTTTCCCATCTACTAACCTGTGGATTCTGCAGAATTCTTTTTGCAAATTTCTCATCATTATATTTTTTCTTTTCTTTTTTCTTTAAACCGTTGAAAAAGTCAACATATTCACCATATTCATCACAAACTTCGTTGACGTCACCATATCTTTTCAGTTCGCCCCCTTCAATCCACATGGCTTTTTGACAAAAATCCCTGACCTGCGGAAGAGAATGAGAAATAAATATGATCGTCTTTCCTTCTTTTTTCAGTTCATTCATTTTATTAAGACATTTTTGAGCAAAACCTTTATCCCCAACTGACAATGCTTCATCAACAATGATAATATCCGGATTGAGATAAAGTGAAATAGAAAATCCCAATCGTGATTTCATCCCACTGGAATATTTTTTGACCGGCTGATAAAGAAAGTCACCAAGTTCAGCAAATTCAATGACTCCATCCGTAATTTCCTGAATTCTTTTTTTTGTCAGTCCCAGCAAAGCACCTTTGACATTGATATTCTCCAAACCGGTCAGCTGCATGTCTAATCCTGTATTGATGGCAACCAATGCCTGTTCACCATGAATATCCATCTGTCCTTCATCAATTTGTGAGATTCCTGCCAGAATAAGTGATAATGTCGATTTCCCCGAACCATTTGTTCCTAAAATACCAACAACTTCACCTTTTGGAATTTCAAACGAAATATCTTTTAAAGCATAAAACCTCTGCGTTACTGAACTTTTTGATTTCCCATCATTTTTTTTATTGAGTTTATATATTTTTGAAACATGTTCAAATTTAATTGCATAATCTTCCATAACGTCCACCTAAATCAAATCAATAAATTTGTGTTTGAATTTATACATCAAAGTGCTGCCAACAGCAAAAATTATAAAAACAAAAACCCAGAAAAACAGCATCTGCTTCCAGTAATAAAGGATTCCATAATGATACAGAAAACAATCACGATATCCACAAACGATATAGTAGATTGGATTTGCTTTCATAATATAACGAATTGGCATCATCCATGGCTCGCTCAATCTTGATATTGGCCATAAAATCGGTGTTAGATACAGCAATAATCGCATGCATGCCAGAATCAGTTTTCTAGTATCACGTGCCAACATATTCAAAACTGATGTAATCATTGCCAAAGATATGGTCAAACATATTGCCGCAAAAAGGTAATAGAACAGTTCAAACCAGTATAAAGATGGCATGATTCCCTGTGTCAGTAAAAAAACGATCAGTAGAACCATCAGACAAAAATGGTTGAATAGTTCCTTGCAGACAACTGTTGCCGGCAAAACAGAAACTGGGAACTTCATCTTGGTAATGACATTTCTCTTTGCATAGATGGCATTCGCTCCATTGGTAATACATGGGCTAACAAAAAACCAGACTACTATTCCACATAACATCCATTGAATAAAAGGAATTTTCCCTACCGCCTTTCGATTCATAATCAGACCAAAAACAAAATAGTATGTAATAATCTGAATCGCAGGATTCGCAAAGTTCCAGAAAACACCTAATCTTGAATCACGCATATCAGACAACAATTCATATTTTGATATACAGTATATACGATATAAATTATTGAAATTTTCCTGTAAAACATATTTGATACTTTTTAACATTTTCAAACCTCCAAAGGTATTTTGATATGGCTTTACTTTTATATCATACCACTATTTTTATTAAATAAAAACAAAAAACAACAACCTAACTGTTTATCTATCTAAATTTTCACAAAATAATTCACTTGTAAGCAAAAATAGAAAATGATATGATTTATTAAAATGTATATATTATAAAGGGAGGGGAAAGATATCATGTATTGTTATAACTGTGGTAAAGAAATTCAGCCAGGACAGGTTTATTGTACTGGCTGTGGTGCAAAAGTTGGTACAGCCAAATCAACAGATGAACAGGTAAAAACAAGCGTTAAAAAAGGAATGCATGACCTAACTTCAACAATCAATAATCTCGCTGGTGAAGGTGGTGACGTAGATATTGATTTAGGTGTATTATTTTCACAGGTATTTAAACCTCATACCAAACAGGAACAAGAAGAACTGTTCGTCTGCGGTACAGAAAAAACAACACCTAAAGAACATGAAATCATGGACGAATGGCCAAAACCTTGGCTCTATATGAGGGTTTTGGCAGTGCTGGCTGTAACTTTTGTCTGTCTGCTTTTTATCAGTACAGCATTCAATAACACCAATGGAATTCCAGGAACGATTTTTGTCGGAGCCATGACGATTCCTTTTGCTTTGGTTGTTTTTTTCTGGGAAACAAATGCGCCACGAAATATTTCTATTTTTGAAGTTGTTAAACTGTTCTTTTTAGGTGGTGCTTTATCTTTGCTTTCAACCTTACTGCTATATAGCATTATTGAAGTTCAGCAACTGGACTATATGGGAGCAATACTTGTTGGTTTCTGTGAAGAAGTTGGAAAAGGTATCATTATCTATCAGTTCCTTAAACAGGATAAATATCGCTATATTTTAAATGGATTATTGATTGGTGCATGTATTGGAGCAGGTTTTGCTGTCTTTGAAACAGCTGGCTATGCCTTTAACTTTTTAATGTATTATGGTACTGGTCAAATGATTGATGTCCTTTTGATCAGAGGAATTTTCGCAATCGGTGGGCATGTTGTCTGGTCGGCCATGGTTGGTGGAGGAATTGTTATTGGCAAAACCAAAAATAATGCAATGATTCAGTTTATGATTATTGCCATTGTATTACATGCTATATGGGATATGCCTATTACTTTTGGTAGTGACATCTATCTGGTTCAGATTATCCTGACAATCACTGCTTGGATCGTTATACTGACATTAATTGCATCCGGTTTAAAACAGGTTAAACGCATTTCTAATTACTACAAAAAGCAAAGAAAACAGTAAAAAACTGTATCAAAATGATACAGTTTTTTATTTGCTTTTGTAATAAATCTGCTGATAACATTCCTGACATAGTTGTCCAGCACCATAAATATAATACTGGCGACTGTCAATCGGCTGAAAACGGCGGTATCCAGTTTTTCTGCCACAAATGATACAATATTCTTTGTCATCTTTTTCTAACATCTCATTTCTCCTTTTTTTTATTGTATGCAAAAAGATATCATAAAATACTTAAGCAGATTATTTTTTTACTGACAATCGTTTTTTTCTTGAGTAAGCCAGTGCTGATATGTACAGTCAATACCGATAGCACCAACAGGAGCAGTGATCAGTATGGCAATTACCGCAACAGATAGAATCATTTGCCCACAGGCAAGTCCCATTCCCAAAGCAACTCCGCCAATTGCTGCCTGAACCGTAGCTTTAGGCATATAAGCAGTAACACAGAACCATCTTTCTTTCCCTTGAATGGGCGTTTTGATCAAACAAAGCAAAACTCCAGCAGCGCGAAAAATCAGTGCAACAAAAATCATCACCAGTGCAACTGGACCAGCAGTTAAGGTATAGCGAAGATCAACCGCAGCACCAACCAGTACAAACAGGATGACTTCAGCTGCAATCCATAATTTTCCAAACTTTTCTGATAGTCTTTTTGACACAAAAACAGTACTTTTCATTTTCAGGGTCGCAGCCATTGCCGTTACTGCCAGTAATCCTGAAAAAGGCAGCCAGGGAGAACACCATGTCTCCAGACTGACAAGCATGAAAGAAATTCCCAGAATAACGATGACTTTCGTGCTGTTTCTTACATAATGTTTTCTTTGGTATGCTTTTTCAAAAAACATAGCTAATCCATAACCAACAAGAATACCAAAAGCAATTCCTGATAAAATCGAGACAGGAATCTGAATCAAATTTGTCAGTTTCATTTCTCCGCCTTGAACCATCGTCATAAAAGTTGAAAATAATACGATAATAAATACATCATCACATGATGCACCAGCCATGATTAACTGAGGGATACTTTTTTGTGTTCCATATTTCTGTTCAATAAGATGAACCATTCTAGGTACAACGACTGCTGGAGAAACAGCCGCTAGAACACTTCCCATCAATGCAGCTTCAGCAAAACTAAAATGAAACAGAGTTGGTGAAAACAAAATGAAAGCCAATATTTCCATTGACGCCGGAAGAAATGACATTAAAATAGCAGGTCGCCCCACTTTTTTTAGATCTGCCAGATCCAGTGATAATCCTGCTTTCAGCAGAATAATGATCAAAGCCATCTGACGCAAATCAGCAGAAACGGATAGGATCTTATCATCAAGCAGTCCCAAAACATAAGGACCCAGAAGAATCCCCGTTACCAGCATGCCAATAATGCGTGGCAATCTGACCTTTTGACAAACAGCCGCCATAGCCAATCCTAAAAGAAAAATAAATGAAAGTGATGTTAACATAAATATTCCTCCTTAAAAGACAAAAAAACTGATGCTCTGTGCATATTGAAAACACAGAAGTCATCAGCTATCACGCAGTTTAATCTTTTGTTTAGGGAGAACTTCATTCCCGATGGGATTATACTATAATTTGTTTTTAATAGCAATACTCAATTAAGATGTAATATGCATATAATATGTTATAATAAATACAAGATGTAGCTAGAAAAAAATCTATGAAATCTTATAAAAGAACAAGATAAAAAAAGATTATACTAATTCAATAATTGAAAATGCTAATTCCTGATTTTTTAGAAAATCTACTGTTAATGCTTCTTTCAATTTTATTTGTATTTCATATTTAGTTATCTTAAATAACAACAGATTCGATTCCTTAACACCTGTTAAAATCATTTGATAAGTAATTGGTTTTTAGCTGCATCAAATTTATGTCAATTTATACAATATAGAGAATAGCGAACAATAAACTGGTATCAAAAATTTGATTCTATATAAACTTTAAAACAGATTAATCTATAAGTTATCGTTTCAGACAATTAAATGAATATTCTTGTTGAAAATGTTTTTTTCAAGACAATTGTTTTTATTAATAACAGTAATTACTATGACAATGGATTTTTGTGTTCATCCATACTGTAACAGATAAATCAATTATTTTTCATAGATATTCAAATCTAGCCATAATCACTTGCTTATTGGTACTTGAAGCAGTAGTGATAACTTATACAAATAGAAACTTTTTATTTCAAATAAAATTGATCAATGACTTTCATATGTTATATAATTCATCTTATATATTTGATCATATAATCAAACGCAAAACGAGACCAGAATCATATGAGGTTGATTAACATATTTATATCTGCGCATTAGAAGCGCGGGGAAATGGAGGCAATAATGAAACATCTTTATTTGATGAGACATGGAGAAACATTATTTAATCAGCGAAGAAAAATTCAAGGATGGTGTGACTCTCCGCTGACTGAGCAAGGTATTGAACAGGCAAAAAAAGCAAGAAAAGTTTTAAAGGACATTTCCTTTGATCACTATTATTGTAGTACTGCAGAACGTTGCAGTGATACACTTGAAATTATCACTTCTTCACCTTACCAGCGTTTAAAAGGACTTAAAGAAAGATATTTTGGAGTATTTGAAGGAGAAAGTGAAGATCTTAATCCTCCGATAGGAAAATATGACAGTTTTTTCCCGCTCTATGGTGGAGAAACAAGAGATGACGTTGTAAAGAGAATGAATGAAACTTTATCAATGATTATGAAGCGAGACGATCATCATTGTGTTTTGGCTGTTTCCCATGCGGGAGCATGCCGTTGTTTTCTTTCTGATATCGGTGATCCACAAAATTTGCTTCAAGGCAAAAAATTTTCTAATTGCTGTATTTTACATTTTACTTACGATGATCATAATTTTCAGTTTATAGAAATGTTAAATGACTAATAAACAGATTTGAGAATCTATATATAACCTATATGATTGATATTCTTTTTTGATAAAAAGAATATCAATCATTAAATTACTAAAATAAATACTAAGCTAAAAAGACCTCGATATCAGAAACTACGCTCCTATGAGTCAGTTTCCTTTTATGAATAAAGGTCTTTTTATGATTTAATATTTAGACAGATTAATGAATGAACTGGTGCATTTACATACTTTGCAATAACGTCACATTTGACCATCATCAAAAAGTAGCGATTTCCATATGTATCACTCAAGCTTTCAAAATTTGCTGAACCTTTACAGATAATCAGATCAGCTTCGCGGTATATTTTTTGAAATACTTGATTTGTTCTTGATAATACTGTTCCTAATGAGGTATCACCGTTGCTGATGATATGAGCATATCGATCAATTCCAAGATCATAAGCATCTTCTGCAACTGAATCATTAATAACCGGTGCTCCACGAACTCCAAAATAAAGTTCCACATTCTCATTTAATTGTCTTATTTGTTTTAAAAATAGTTTGTCGATACAGATTTCTCCACAATTATCACCGATGTAAAGAATCTTTTTAGCTGTGATGATATCCAGTAGAAGCTGAGAATGATGATCAATAGTTAATTTTTTCTCATTTGCTTTCTTGAAGACATCCAGTATATCATCAACACAATGATGCATAGGACTAAAATCAATAATATTTCCTAGAATAGCTGAGATGATCATCTGATAAAATGGATCATCCGCTTCCTCAATCATTTTTTCAATTGTATCTGAATGTTCATTTAAAAGATGGTTATAATATTTTCTAACTTCTTTGTATGGATCATTATTCCTGGTATGTTTCTTTAAAATCTGAAACACATTGCCAATGATTTCTGGATTTGTAATCTGGAAATCCAGTGAACTGAGATATTGAAAAACTTTTGATAAAGTTCCTCCTTATTACCAGTTTTGGTCATATGAGCAACCTTTACTTTCTGATTAATCAAGCAAGGCAAACAATGGTCATTCATTTTCATATTTGCTATGCTCCTTTCTAGATTATAAATATGTATTGATAAAGTCAAAATATGGCTTTTTTTGTACAGCTGTTTCATGATGCTGATACCATTGCCAACATTCCTTCAATCCTTCTTTCAAAGGAGTTAATGATGGTAGAAGCTGATTTTGTCTCTTAACATCTAAACAGTATTCATAATCGTAAAAACTAAAATACTTTCTTTGTGGTACGTCGTCCTCAACATTAACAAAAACTGGTTTCTTACCTAAAATTTGATAACACAGTATGACCCATTCTTTTACTGTGATCAGTTCTGTGTTTCCCGCATTATAAATATGATCATCAGGTTTTTTTTCTATGATCACATCAATTAGACGACATAAATCATTAACATGAAGAAACTGTAATTTCATCTTTCCCTTTTTAGGTAAATAAAATGGTCGATCCATTTTAGCACAATCAAAAACAAAAGATTCACGATATACGTTATTGTATGGTCCATACAGATATGTTGGTCTTATAATATAGGCATGAGGACATCTTTTCTGTAACGCTCTTTCTGCTTTGATTTTGTCTGTACCATACTTTCCCCAAAACTGATTCAAAGCTAAAGAATCAGTTTCATGAAACGGCTGATTTCCATATTCGGGATAAACAGCACTGGATGATATCATGATATATTCATGAAAAAATCCTAATCCATCTAGCAAGTCATCAATATCTTTTTCGTCATAGGCTGTAACATCAATTACCACATCAAAATTTATTTGCTTTAACTGTGTTTGAAGATCATGGCGATCTGCTTTGATCAATTTAACGCCAGGCGATTGTGTTTTCGTATTTCTGTTCAATACATAAACTTCATCTCCTTTTTTGATAAAGTATTCAGCTATATAACGACTTAAAAAAAACTGTACCTCCTGTTACCAAAACTGTTTTCATTTATTTTCCTCCAATTTTCTTTTCAAACACAAATTTATTTTCTTCATAATTGGTCGTCAAAATCCAGTCATATTTTGTATCGATATTAACTTCCAAAGCCGGGAGATAATTGGATGTAATTAACGTCTGTCCTCCTTTAATATCAACATTTTTTACATCCTTTACTTCATACAAATCTGTTGCTATAATCGCAAAAATTTGTGCTTCGCCTTCCGTTTCCAGATTTGTTAAAGTGATGATATCTCGCTCGGACAAAGATTTTTCACCAATCAAATTGAAATATATAGTTGCTTCTTCTATAACTTCATCATCTTCGTTTTCTGTTTCAATATTATCATTTTCATCTGAGAGTTGCTCTGCAATATGGCTTCGATAGTACGATGCTCCAAAAAATACAACGACAGCAACTAAAACAAATAGAATCACATACTTATACTGTTTCATTTATTGTTCTTTTCTTCTATTTTTTAATCATTATATCACACTATTATACAGTTTTTAATACTATTTTTATTTCACATACATAACCATCCAAATACCAAATAGTTTCCCGATAATGACGATTTATGTAAATTAAAATGATTAAAAAAAATATTAATAGCTTTTGGAAATATTTTATCAAAATAAAAGAAAGCACGAAAAAAAGAAAAAATAATACATATGATAAACTATGGAGGAATATATGAAATTGATTTACAATAAAAAATATTTTCTATTTTGCAGCGTAGGAATTCTTTTTTTGCTATGCTCCTTTTTCCATTTTCTCTATCAGCTTTCAAATGAATGTATGTTTATTGCTATGATTGCACCTATTAATGAAAGTATCTTTGAACATACAAAAATGATTCCTATTCCTTTAATAGGATGGTGGCTGACCATGCTTTATATCTACAGAGAAAAAATCAGGCACTCCAGTTGGCTAACTAGTGCATTATTATCACTGATCGTATCAATAGGAATGATGGTTTCACTTTATTATCTGTATACAGGCATGTTTGGAATAGAAAGTCTTATCATTGATATTTTTATTCTATTTATTGCACTCTTTACAGGTCAATGGTTAGGATTTCATTATTATCATTATAACGGTAAAGCTTATGGTCGTCTGGCTGTTGCAGGTATGATCATCATTCTGCTTGTTTTGGCGGTATTGACTTTTTTTCCAATAGATATTCCCTTTTTTATTGATCCCACATTGACAATATCATGATTTTTTATAAAACAAAGAAAAACCCATTTAAAACTTTAGAAGAGGTTCTGGCATACTCTTCTATACTGGTGAGTCGTGTTCATCAGTATCCATTATTGCTTTTCAGTTTAAGCTATTTTCAGATTGTCAAACCATCCTGTTTTTTTGACAAAGCAGGATTAGTCCGTGTAAAAGCTAATTTGGCTTTTACACTTTTTTATTTTTCTAGACAGCAGCTATTTCAAGCAATTCGATGATATTTAACAAGAAGATCTTTACATTTTTTTCTTCACTTATTTGCTCATAAAACAAGATAATATTGACATCTATCTCACGTGATAGAACATCTTGCGGTTGTTATAATAAACAAATCGTAAAAAAGACTGCACCATTTGGTTACAGTCTTTTTTCATCTCACAGGCATTATTTGCATAAAATGATAAAAAATGTAAAAACTAAAATTATCAGATGAAAGATTATGATAATGCAATGATGATTATTTGATTAGTTTTACATAAAGACAAAATAAGATTCAGGAGCATCAATATGAAAAAAACTTACTCTAAAATAGCAATGACACTGGCTGGGGAAACATTCATCTTTCTTATTACGCTTGTTTTGTCCACGGCATATATACATATCTATTATGATGTCAACAACCTTAGGGATATTTTATTAAATATTGAGCATAATATTGATAAATATCATGACAGTTATCAACAACAGCTGCAGTAATGGGAAAATGATTATCTGCATCGCAGTGAATCTATTGCCTATATGCTTGAACAAGTTCATAGCTCATCACTTCTTAATGACTTTGATCCATTCAAAAGAACGAATGGATATCAAAACTGTTACTCTTTTGTATGAAAATGGTTAGATCATCTACAGTTCCAATCAGCATCTTATCAACAATGCTGAAAGTCACATCATTGAGCAGTATCAGCAATTAAAAACTGATCAGGATAAATATCGGTTTGCTATTGAAACAACTGATTTTGTGACAATACCAGATTATTCCTATCTTATTTTAAATACCTCTTCTTATTATAAAGCTATATGTATAGAAATGAATCAGATATTTCTCATCAGCGAAACACAGATCATTACCAATGTTCTCCATGACTCGGCGACTGACTATCAGACCAACATCCTTGCTGTTGATCATCATAATGGTTCTGTTTTTGCCATTACAGAAAACAATGAACAGGATTTCATCCTGAAACACGAAACTCAGGAAGTTGTAAATTGGATTCAGTCGCAGAACAATATGAACTGGTCTGTTATGAAAATTGACTAGGCGAAATATCTGTCAAAGATCCTTCATCACAATCAGTTTTCACTGATTACATTAAGAGATATCAGTTTTCTGTTTAAACAGATAGCCTACAAAATCATCAGCATGATCGTCTTTGCTGGAATTACTGGCTGTGTTATTATCCGGGTTCTTTATCACTTATTAAAAAAAATCTATTTGATGATTTCCAAATTATTAATCATCAGATTCAGGAAATGACTATGGGTCATTATCATGTTGTATTCCCTCACTGTCAGCATTCGGAACTGGAAGTGACTGTTCAAATCATTAGAGAACTGAAACAGGGCCTGATTAACAAAATCGAAAGAATGAATTAAATTTTTGGCTCAATCTCTCCACATATTGCTGTTTTCGAGTGTCTGAATTTGATAAATGGAAATTTCTATTCACAGCACTTATGGGATATTTAATATTTTGATGAAACTTCTCAAAATCATTTTAAAAAATATTCATTGGCATTTCGGCATTTTATGATGGAACTGACATCACAAAAAAACAGCAGCGATATTGTTCTTTATCAAGGAAATTATCTAGAAATTCATATTTATGAAATTGAAGAAGAACTTGTTAGTGCTATCATTGATCGTACCGAAGAAGAGCAGAAAATACAGGCATTACAAGCATGATTAGCTATCGAAAAGAAAAAGCACCATTTAGATGATCTTACCGGTGCATTTAGTTGAACTGGTATCAAAAATGAAATTACTTATTTTCTAAAGATTCGCTTACTGGGAATAATGATGCTGTTCGATTTAGATCATTTTAAAAATATCAATGATTCTTTAGGTCATCCGGTTGCCAATCAGGTGTTAATAGTATTCTATCATTATCTTCAGTCTCCTTTTCGTCAAAGCGATATCACAGGACACCTGGGTATGACGAATTTGTTGTCTTTTTGCCTAATGCTATCAATAAGAAACTATTAAAAAACAAGCTTCAACAGATTATAGATATAACAGCAGAATTATTTGCAAAACATCAAAAATATCAGTTATCTGTCAGCATTGATATCGGTATTATCTCATTAAAAACAGACATCAGCAATTACGAAGAACTCTATAAAAGTGCTGACAGTACGCTTTATATTTCTAAGCATTTAGGAAAAAATCAATATTATATCAATCATGATGGTATATGCTGTATGGTTTCTAACTGTCAGTAGTGTCGTCAAGAGTGTTCCCGTCGTGAAATTTTAAGATTAGATAAAAAGAAGGATGATCAAAAATGATAATTAATTGGATATTGTGGACTGTCAGCGTTCTAATTGGAACTTATTTACTGGCTCTATATACTCCTAGATGGCGTATCTTTTTCTTCATGACATCTTGGTTTATCAGTTTTTTTTATGTATCATGGCGAATAACTATTATTCCAGTTCATCATGGCTGGTTAAGTTTTCTATTGGGAACAGTTCTCTATTTATGTGAAATTGTCAGTCTGATAACTTTTCTAATCTTTCAGTATCTTTTTACAGGAACTTACTGTCCAGTAAAAAAAGATCTGACAGTTTACAACAATCAGAAAGTTCCTTTTGTTGATATTCTGATCTGCACATACAATGAACCTCTATATCTTCTGGAAATGACCATGGCCGCCGCTTTAAACTTAAATTATCCGCAGGAGCGCTTTTGTATCTATATCTGTGACGATGGTCATCGTGAAAAGTTAAAAGAACTCTGTCAACAATATGGTATTTATTATATCACTAGAGATAATAATCATGGTGCTAAAGCTGGAAATATCAATCATGCCTTGTCTTTAACTAACGGTGATCTCTTTGCTGTACTAGATGCTGATATGATCGTTCAGCCTGATTTTCTGCAAAAAACTGTTGGCTATTTTATCAATAAAAATCTGGCATTCGTACAGACTCCACAGGTTTATTATAATCAAGATATCTATCAGTACAATCTAAATAAAAAAATACCAAATGAACAGGATTTTTTTATGAGAGACATTCAAAGTGCCCGTGCTGCCAGAAATGCCGTTTTACATGTCGGAACCAATGCTGTGTTTCGCCGCGAATATATCATGAATATCGGGAATTATCCAACCTGTTCCATTACCGAAGATATGGCCGTAGGCATGATCCTGCAGGCGCAAGGTCATGATTCAATGCTGATCAATGAAGAACTGGTTTATGGTCTGTCAGCAACAACACTGCCTGAACTTGTTAAACAGCGAGATCGTTGGTGTCGAGGAAATTTACAGGTATTGCGACACTTTAATCCTTTTACTACCAAGGGACTGACACTTGCCCAAAAAATTGTTTACTTTGATGGCGTTCTCTACTGGTTCTGTAATCTCCAAAAGATGGTTTTTATTCTCTGTCCATTGCTGTTTCTTGGTTTAGGCGTAACAATTTTAGAAGGTTCTGTTCTCTCTTTGATCAGTTTTTATTTTCCCTACTATCTCTCTACAGTACTGATGACACGTCTTCTGTCACCACATCAGCGTTCACTACGTTGGGGACATTATTACGAAATTGTGATGGCACCATATCTTTCGATATCCATCATTACTGAATTGTGTCATATGAAAAACAGTTTCCAGGTCACTTCAAAAGAAGTCCTGCAAAACCGACACATTTTTCAGTACCACCTGATTTTAGGACATCTGGCTCTGTTTCTGTTTACAATCTTTGCCTGGATCATATCATTCTATAGATTCCAGAATCATCTAATTTCTATTTTTGCCTATGCTTTGAATATGTTCTGGAGCTTCTATAACATGACAGGATTGATCGTTGCTATTCTGATTGCCTGGCAAAAACCTATTTTCCGCAAAACAGAAAGGATTTCTGTCCAAGAAACAGTATCTCTTATTTATCTGAATAAAAAAATAGATGCGAAAATGACTGATCTGTCTGCTCAAGGCAGTGGTTTGAAACTTTTGGATACTGTTTCGATTCCACCTGAAGAAAGTCTGATCATGTTATGGGGAGAGCTCTATTTCCCATGTCATTCAGTGCGTCAGCATGATACTTTCCTGGCAATCTGTTTCGAAAAGCTGACACCTCAACAGATGCGTTATCTGATGAAAATTTTATGTCATCACATGTCTGCTTATTATGATGTTGGTGAAAAACAAAAATATCAATAAAAAACTGGAACAGAATGCTCCAGTTTAATAATTACAAATCGCTTTTTTCATCAATATCACAGAGTTCATCATCATCAATATCCACCATAATGACCTCTTTATCATGTGCTTTTAAAATGACACGACCACCCTGATCTGCTGAGAGCATCATCAGTTCCTCATAGAAATCACTATGAAATAACGTAGGATTTCCACAGCGACAATGTGACTTCATCGATGCTAGCCGGGCATGCTTGAAATGCGCTGTCATCACTAGACGTTGAATCGAACTGATTTTGAGATTTGGCTGATCAGCAACAACGAAAACCATTTCAAAAGGTCGCGGTACATTTTCAAGAAACTGTAAGGCTGTCTTGATTGAATAAGACAAGCCCATTTTACATTGTTCATTGAACAGACAGTGAACCTGCTGATATTGACAGACAAACTGTCTGATTTCAGGATACTGCGTAACAACAATAATATCATCAAAACTAGCAATCAACTTCGTAAACGTATGCTGATAAAGGGGTTTCCCTTGAAATGTGTATAAAAGCTTATTTTCATAAAAGCGATGGCTGTTACCGGCAGCCAGATAAATTATATAGGTTTTCATTATTCAACAGATGACAGCAGTATCTTTTCCGCTGTAATAGGCAATTCCCTGTGCCAGATTCCCGTTGCCTGAAAAACAGCATGAGCAATAGCAGGTGCAGGTGTATTGATAACGATTTCACCAATCGATTTTGCTCCAAAAGGTCCAGTTTCTTCGTAACTGCTTTCGAAATCAACTCTAATATTCTTGATATCAAGACGTGTTGGAATTTTATACTGCATCAATGAATTTTCAACCAGAGCTCCTCTTGGACTGTATTGAATATTTTCATACAAGGCCATACCAATTCCCTGCAAGATGCCACCTTCGGTCTGTACACGTGCCAGGTTGGTATTAATGACGGTACCACAGTCTACAACGGCGACATAGTCTAATACATCAACTTGTCCTGTTTCCTGATCAAGTTCAATTTCTGCCATTCCAACCATAAAAGGTGGTGGTGAAATTGGTGAAGAATGGGTCATAGTAACCTGAGTAGCAATATCATTGCCACACATCGAACGTGTAGCGATATCAGATAAAGTGATTTCCTGTGAGTTGTTCATATTAACAATACGATCACCTCTAAATTCTAAAGCTTCCATATCACATTTCCATTCAGTAGCTGCCAATTTCATCAGATTCTGACGTAACTGCAGACACGCTTTTTCAACTGCTTTACCAGTAACATAGGTTGTACTAGAAGCATATGAACCAGAATCATATGGTGAGGCATCTGAATCGGCACCAAAAACGATAATATTATCAACTGGACATTCTAAAACTTCTGCTGCCATTTGTGCCAGAATCGTATCACATCCTGTTCCCATATCAGCAGCCCCGATTGATAAAGCATAGAATCCATCATCGTTTAATTTGATAGTTGCTGAACCAACATCGACTCCTGAAATACCTGAACCTTGCATTGCTAGAGCAATACCAGCTGCTCTAATCTTGCCATTTGGCATGATTCGTGGCATTTTACGATGTTCCCAGTCAAACATTTCCTTGGCTTTATTCAGGCAACGGTCTAAAGCACAGCTTTGGGCCACTTCATTATAGTAGGCACCCATGGTCTGTCCCTGTTTGACCATATTGATTTCACGCATTTTCACAGGATCAATATTTAATAGTCCTGCCATTTCATTGACCGCTGATTCCAATGCAAAAATGCCCTGCGTTGCCCCATAGCCACGATATGCACCAGAAGACTGTATATTAGTATAAACAACATCATAGGCAAATTTAAAAGCTTCAAGATGATTTGTATATAATGGAATAGATTTATGACCAGAAAGCCCCACCGTAGTTGGCCCATGTTCACCATAGGCTCCTGTATTCGATAATGTATAAAGATCAATAGCTCTGATTTTACCGTCATTCATAGCTCCTAATCGTATTGTAATTTCCATTTCATGACGAGGAGATGAAGCAATCAGCGCTTCTCTACGACTGTATATCATACGCGATGGTTTTTTTGTCATCCATGTTACAAAAGCAGGATAAACTTCGGCTACTACTGTCTGTTTAGCACCAAAGCCTCCTCCTATTCTTGGTTTTTCAACACGTATCTTTGATTTTGGAATATCCAAAGCATTAGCTAAGATACGACGAACATGGAAAACAATCTGAGTAGAACTGATAACATGTAATCTGCCAAAATGATCAATTTCACAATAAGTTCTAAAAGTTTCCATCATTGCCTGATTATTGGCTTTGGTATGGTAAGTTCTTTCAATGATCTGATCACACGAAGCCAAGACTTCATCTACATGACCATCTTCATAAGATTCACTGGCACATAAATTCCGCTGATTATCCGCCCCTACCGGACATAAAGCTTTCCAGTTTTCTTCTGGATGAACAAGCAAACTATTATCTTTGGACTGACGGAAATCCAATAGTGGTTCGAGTACCTGATATTTCACTTTGATCAGTTTCAAAGCACGATTAACAGCTTTAAGATCAAAACCAGCTACGATAGCCACCGCATCACCAACAAAACGCAGTCTTTGATCAAGAATCAGTCGGTCATAAGGACTTGGTTCTGGATATGTCTGACCTGCCATGGTAAATCTTTTTTGCGGTACATCATGATATGTGTAAATAGCTTCAATACCTGGAACTTTAGCAGCTATCGAAACATCAATATCTTCAATTAAAGCATGCGCATAAGGTGAACGCAAAACCTTAACGATCAGGCAATCATCAGGAGTTACATCTTCAACATAAGCTGGCTTACCAAGCAGCAAGCTCATAGCATCCTTTTTTCTGACTGGTTTTGAAATATGTTTATACGCAGACATTAAACCAGCTCCTTTCCTTTTTCTTTACAGAAATCGATATATCCACGTATCGCACGCAATTGTCCAACATAGCCTGAGCATCTACATAAATTGCCAGATAGAAATTCCAATATTTCCTCATCGGTAGGATCATTATTTTCTCTTAATAAGGCAATCGTATTCATCACCATACCAGGATTACAGAATCCACACTGCTCAGCGCCCTGATCAGCAATAAATTCTGCCAGTAAAGTTGCTTCCTGCTGAAGCCCTTCCAAAGTCTTAACGCAACATCCATCGACACGTGCTGCCAGCATGCTGCATGATAATACAGGCTTTTCATCTACAAAAACTGTACATAATCCACAGTTGCTGGAATCACAGCCACGTTTTACACTTAAACAGCCCAGACTGCGTAAAAAATCAATCAGCAGCATATCTGGTTCAATATCTTTTTTAAAATTTTTACCATTAAGCTGTAGTTTAATTTCCATAATTTTCTTCTCCTTTTAAGATTTGAAAAGCACGTTTAATAAGTACTGGCGTGATACGACGACGATATTCACCGGAAGCTCTCATATTAGAACCGACTATAATCTTATCAGTAATTTTTTTGGCAAATCGTGAAATATTTTCGATATCAAGAGAGTCATTTAAATCACCTTCTTCATCATAAAAAGCCATAGCTTTTAGAGGTCTGGCTCCAATGACACAGATATACTGATGATCTATACAGCTTAAAGCACAGGTTAGTACCGGAAAATCAGTAGCTGTATTACGTTGCGACAGATAAGCTACTTTAATAGGTGTTTTTTGAACATAAATACGAACCAGAACATCTTTAGTATAAGGCATTTCAGCAAATTCTCTGATAGAGATGATTCCACCTTTAGCCAACTCTACTTGAGCATCTAAAGCCATAAACATCGTTAAAACATCAGAAAAACCAAATCGTCCAAACAGACTACCCCCTATTGTTGCTAAGTGACGGAACTGAACCCCAACAATATGACGGACACTTTCTCGCATGGCCTGTTGAGTATACTCATTCAAGCCCTCATGCAGTTCTAACTGACGTAAAGTGACCATCGCTCCAATGATAAACTGATCATCGGTTTCTTCAATCTTGTCAAGATTCAAGTCACAAAGATCGATAGCCGTATTGACCATACGATCTTGCATCTTGAGCCATAACATTCCGCCAATTATGACATTACGAGGATTCTGTGCCAGTTCATAGGCTTCTTCAACAGTTTTTGGACGCACGTATTTATTAAATGTCAGCATTCTATACCTCCTTTTTTATTGAGTTTTTTTAGGCAAACATATATTTAAAATAATTGCAACAAATGCTGCTGGTACGATTCCAGAACCACCAAAAATCAAATTAACGAATTCAGGTAATCCTGCCAGTACTGCACTATTAGCTCCTAGTCCATAACCCACACCTAAAGCTACTGAAACAATGCTCATGTTGCGTGAATCTAATGGTTCTCTAGTAATCAGCTGAATACCACTCATGACAATTGAAGAGAACATGATAACTGCCGCTCCACCCAATACACTTTGTGGCATGATTGAAATCAAAGCTGCCAGTTTTGGAAATAATCCACATAAAATCAAAAATATTGCTCCACAAGCCAACGCAAATCGATTCACAATTTTTGTCATAGTTACTAGACCAACATTTTGAGAAAATGAAGTATTTGGCAATACCCCAAAAATTGCTGCAAAAGATGATCCTAATCCATCGCAAATAACTCCACCTGATAATTCTTTATCAGTCGCTTCGCGATCCATACCACCTTCAATAACCCCAGAAATATCACCCACTGTTTCAACAGCAGTCACAATAAACATAATCAAAACCGGTAAAATTGCTCTCAAATCAAAAACCAGTTTCACTGGCATCAGCTTAGGAAAAGCAAACCAGTTGGCTTGTGCCACTTTATCAAAATTCAAAACCCATGCTTTCACATATTCATGACCATTGGCATCAATTCCTGATGTTGGCAAAATAAAACTTAAAAGAAAACATAGTATGTAACCACTAATAATTCCTATCAAAATACTGGAATTACTCAAAATTCCTTTCGTTCCATGTTTGCAGATCAGAATAACGATCAAAACAAATAAACCAATTCCCAGATTTTCAATCGATCCATAATCTGGAGCAGTGTTTCCTCCGCCAAAAGAACCTACACCAACACTGATAAGCGAAAGACCAATCGATAAAACAACCGTTCCAGTTACAACCGGTGGAAAGAAACGGCGCAATGGTTTCAGTAAAAATCCCAGGACTGTTTCAAACAGACCACCAATCAATGATGCTCCCATGATGGCACCATAGCCTAGGATTCCCCCACCCATAACTTTGGCAACACTTTGGAACACTCCAATAAAACCAGAACTTGTTCCCATAATAATTGGGACCTTTCCACCAACAGGCCCTATCGCAAAAAGTTGTACCAAGGTAACAATTCCAGCAACAAGCATTGCATTTTGCAATAATGAAACTTGGATTGCGGCAAAATCAGCAGCATCATTCAATGCCGCACAGGCACTTGTTATAATTAAAATTGGGGTAAGATTACCTACAAACATTGCCAAAACATGCTGTAAACCCAAAGGAATAGCTTCTTTAAGCGAAATCTTCCCTTCAAATTCATAAGGTGATGCATTTTGTTTTTTATTTTCCACTTTTTATCTTCTCCTTAAATAATGTATAATACTGGTTTGACTGTCCATCCTTTGCGATAGTCAAATATGGATATATCTTTTTTATTTTTTGATTAATGACAAACAAAGAATCATCTTTGTCAATTGTCTCAATAAGTTTTCCCTGATCAATCATGATAATGCGATCACAGTAATTTAGTGCATAAACAGGATCATGCAAGACGATCAATGCTGATTTTTTTTCCTGACTGATCAGTTGATGCAGATACTGATATAAAAAATGCCTATTATCAAAATCAAGTGCACTGTCTGGTTCATCAAGCAGAATAACTGGTGTATCCTGGATAAGTGTTTTGATTAGCTGTACCAGCTGTTTTTGTCCTTCACTCAAAGCAGCATAATTTTTATCCAGCAAATGAGCAAGGTGAAAATGCTCCGCCAAAATTGTTATAGACTGTTCTATTCGTTTATGATCCTTTAAATGACGATAACTGTATGTTCCTAATTCAATCAGTTCTTTGACGGAAATACCGTCAATTACCTGAAAACGCTGTGTCAAAAAGGCCACAAGTCTCGCTCTTTTCTTAACAGACAATCGATGAAGATCCTGATCATCGACATAAACATGTCCGCTCGCAGGAATACTACCAGCGATGGCTTTTAGCATCGTCGTCTTACCACATCCATTACGTCCTAGTACTGCAATCATTTCCTCTTCTTGAACCTCAAAAGTGATATCTTGAAGAACACATAAATTCTGATAGCTGACAGACAGATTCAAAACATTTAACAGTGTCATAATATATGCCCCCGCTGTCGATACAGCCAGTAAATCAGAACCGGAACAGAAATCATCACGGTAAATATGCTTAGTGGCAGCTCCGCATTATGCAGGACCGTTCTTGCCAGCATATCCCCTATCAGGATCAGTATAGCTCCTATAATGCCACTTAATATCAGAAATAAGCCTGTTCTTTTTCTGGTCATTAAGTACACAATATGAGGAGCTATCAGACCAGCGAAGGATATGACTCCCGTTATAGATATGACACTGGCGACCAGCCATGTCGTCAGCAACAATATCATGATGCGCCAAATTCTGGCATTCAATCCCAGATATTGAGACTGTTCATCTCCCAAAGAGAGAATAACAATCTGTTTCTGAAAAAAACATAGCAGTCCTAAAGGAATGATGATCATCAAAAAACAGACACTCATTTTATCAAAAGTGATAGCCGCTAATGATCCCATTGTCCAAAACTCTATCGAAGCCAGTTCACTTAAAGGATCTGCCATATACTTGATAATCATAATTATCGCTTCCGCTAGAGATGATATGATAATTCCCGAAAGAATATAGCTTGAAACATGCATCTGTCCCGTCAGTTTAACCAGGATAATGACTAACAGCAGCGACACGATACCAAAAACAAAAGCAAAAAGTGTAATTTCAAATGGCAACGAAAAATGACAGACGATAGCAACAGCCGCTCCCAGACTTGCTCCCGATGCAACACCAGTTAAGTCAGGAGAAGCCAGTGGGTTAGAAAAAACAATTTGGTAGATTGCTCCAGCCAGGCCTAAGCAAAGTCCAGCAAGTAGTCCCATAATGACTCTTGGTAAACGCAATGAATAAAAGATACGGCTTTTTATGCCTGTTTCCTGCAAAGTCATAATACGAAACAGATCTTCGCAATCCAGCGGATAGCTGCCAGTCATCAAAGAAACTGCAAAAACAATGAAAAGGATAATGATAAGCATCAAGCAAATTTTTCTGGTTCTATTCATCTTTATTGGGTAATCAGTGCTTTATCAATAGCAAAGCCATAAAATTCCTGATAGAAATCATAAACATCATCTTTAAATTCATCTAATGAATACTGATCTTCATGCAAGAGACTAGCCAACCACATTGTTCCTAAAATTCCTGAAGGTATTGGTGAATCCCATTCTTCGATACCTTTTGGCATTGCATAGACATGCTGATTTTTTACTGCATCAACAGCCGAAAGCTGCTGATCACTATAAATATCATCTACGCCAAAAGAAGCACCTGCCGGAATAACGATAATATCTGGATTCATCTTGATCAGAGTTTCATAAGATACTGGTGTCCAGTAGTCTCCTTCAATATCCTGAGCAACATTAATTCCCCCTGCTGCTTCAATCAAGTCATTTTGATAAAGATCTTTTGGTGCTGTTTCCAGATATGATGAATTTGCGGTCATGTAAACTGTTGTTTCGGTTTTACCAAGTTCTTCAATTTCTTCCAGTTCTTCTTCATAATAATCTGTCAGCTTTTCCGCTTCTTCTTCTCTGTCACAGACTTCTCCAAGCAGTTCAAGCATTTCTACAAGCAAGTCATGACTTTCTGGATTTACAATCAAAACATTGATATCTAATTCTTCCAGTGAAGACAGTTTATCTTTTAGTTTAAGCGGCAAGATGACAAGATCAGGATCAGTAGCAGCAATTGCTTCTATATTAAGCTCTTTTAATGATCCAACCTGTGGCAAATCCAGTAATTCCGGCTGTGCCATCTGATAGATAGGACGTGATTCTGGTTTCATTTCGATTCCTACCAGTTCATCACCAAGATCGAGTGACAGACATGCATAAGTTGAAATATAGTAGCAGCTGACTATTTTCTTTGCCGGCTCATTTAATGTCACTTCCCGACCCGCCTGATCTGTTACCACAATTGTACTCTCTTCCTTTTCAGCCGGTGAACAAGCCAGCAAAGAAAAGATCATGGTCAGACATACCAAAAAGCGACATGCCTTTTTTAAATTTTTCTTCATTTTTCCTTTTCCCCTTTAATTAAAAAATGTAAATGGTGAATCAATTGTTTCTTTACATCATCATAATTCCGATTATCAAGATCAAACAGCATCACATCATGACGTCTTTTGATTTGTTCAATATAGGCAATTGATTCTTTTTTTAAAACCGCTAATATGATTTTCTGACTATCTAACAGCTGAAAAACCTCTTGTAAAAAAACATCACATTTCTGCTCAAAGCGTCCAAGTTCATCCAGAACGACAACCTGTTCTGAACTTGCTAAAGCTCTTTTTAGACATGCTGTTCCTAAACTGGCAAAGGTTTCTTCCACAGCTGCAACTCTGCCATTTTCATAAACAGAAATACTGCCCTGTTCTCCCGTTAGCAGATCAGCCATAGCATAGGTACTACCCCAAGAATACTGTTCACGCTCAACTGTCTGATAACCTGCTGGTTCGATATGCAGCTCTTTGATCAGTTCCTTAAGCAATGTTGTTTTTCCACTGTTTCTGCTGCCGGTAATCAAAATATTATGAATCATAACTTTCTCCTTTTAATAAAAAAATCGAACGCTGATATCATTCATATAAGCACGCCAATTATACCATAATTTCCCATTGTTCTCAATGAAAGGCAAGATATAAAATGTTGCAAAACAGCTTTTAAAAACATTGTTTATTTTTTATATCGAAATAAAATAAATGATAGCTTATTAGAAAGAGATAAAAGATACTTGGTTAAATTTATATGTAACAGACCCTGCAATATCAGTAAAATTTCTATTTATATCGATGAAAAAATGTGTTTTTTTTATCAAAGATAAAGATTTGCAGACAAAAACGAAAAAATATCCCTTTTAACAGTCTTCAGCTAAGCAACAGCGAAACATTAAGAACATTCTTTCTTGAACTCATCAGTGATGACTTGGTCTATCTTGACAGATTCGAAGAACAGATTACTGATGTTTAAGACAAAGTTATCCATGATAAACAGCACGATTATTTAGACAACATCATTTGCCTTTCGCAAACAGCTGCTGAATTTAAAACATTACTACTGTCAGCAGCAGTCTATTTTTGATGGTTTACTGGAAAATGAAAACAGTTATTTTGATGATGAAACATTGAGAAGACTGACTATTGTTCATAATCGTATTGATCATCTGCAGCTCGGTATATTAAATCTTCGTAATTATGTTACACTAATGAGAGAAACGTATCAGGTACAGATTGATATTGAACAGAATAAACTGATTATAATCTCAACTTTGATCACAGCTATTTTTTGCCACTAACACTTGCGGTCGGATTGTATGAAATGAATTACATAAACATGTATGAATTAGACAGTGATTATAAATATCCTCCACTTATTATTGTCAGTGTGCTGATATGTATTATACTGCTTGTTTATTTTAAAAAGAAAAAATGTTTTAAAAAATGATCCTACAGCAATTTAGAAACATCTATCTAAAAGAGGATCAATTTCACTAGCAGCTATATCACTATCAACTAATGTCAAATAAAATGAATAGGTTGACTTAAAGCGTTTTTGACAAAACTTCGGCAATAGGCTTCACGAATAATACTTTGTTTTAATGCTTCTTCAATCCCTGTAATTTCAATATCGGTTTTAAAACTGGTTTTCCCATTTTGATTATCCATCGCCACAGAAACAGTTACATCATGAAAACACATTTCTTTTTCTGTCAGTATTCGTTTGACCGTGATGTATAGACACCCAGCTACCGATGTTTCCAGTAACTGTCGTGGTGAAAGGTATGGACTGTTAACCGTACTAGCATTCAGTCTTATTTTTTTTCCAGATTCATCATGTGCTTCACATAAAAAGATATCTTCTTTTTTATCAGTTCCATTAATTTTTATCATATGTTTCTCCTTACATGCTCCTTTATTTTTGATAAACCGTCTTTTTTCTATATCCAGATGTACGATCTACCGTGTTGATCAATGGCTTATGATCATGCAGACATGAGATATTGGTAATAATGAGCTCAATAAAAAATTCTCTGACACTCGGCCATGTAAAACTCCCTGCGATATGCGGTGTCAACAATACCCGATTGATCTGCCAAAGAGGATGACTGGCTGGCAAAGGTTCTTCTTCCGTTACATCCAGAGCAACACCAAAAAGATGCCCTGCCTGCAAAACAGCAACCAAATCATTGGTATCAACAGCACTGCCTCTTCCTACATTAATCAAAACTGCATCTTTTTTCATCAGCATCAGTCTTTCTTTATTGATCAGATGATATGTTGAATCAGACTGCGGTAACGCTAAAATAACAAAATCAGCAGTTTTTAACTGTTCATCCAAGGCATCGAGCGTATACAGTTCATTAAGAATAGCTGGTTTTAACGCTGGTCGCCTTTTTATGCCAACAAGCGTACAATCGAATGCTCTCAGCCTTTTTGCACATTCATAGCCTATGTCTCCAAAGCCAACGATTAGAACCCTGCTATGCCATATTTCTTTACCTCCAATCCGGCTACCCCACTTTTGCTGCTGTTGCAATGAAGCGAAATATCCAAACTGTTTCGCAACTGCAATCATCATTCCGACAGTATATTCTGCCAGACATTTTCCATAACTGCCACTGGCATTGCACAATACCGTATCTGGATGAAGAATTCCTTTTTTACAATAGGCATCGCTTCCGGCACTGTTTAACAGCAAAACCTGCAACTGTGGCTGATTGAGTTGAAAGTGCAGTGGCGGATTACCAATAATCACATCGGCAGTATCGATATTTTCCTGTGTAAATGGTCCATCAATAAATTTATCATCAGGAAATGTATCAAATATCTTCTGTTTTTTCTGTTTGGTCAAATGATTATTAATAAGTATTTTCATAAATGATCAATCTCTTTTATGTCTTTATCATAACACATATTATTCTGCTTAATTTGATTTTTCATAATATCTAAAAAGCTAAATCTGTTTTTATTTCATCAAAAATTAATTTTCACTTTGCGATTTAAAAATAGCCAAAAGTAATCATCTTATATCTACATTATAATTTATGACTAAAGTGCAAGAAATTCGCAAGAATATAAACATATGATTCTATCATGATTTTTTTTATACTTTCCTTGGAGGTGAAAAATAAATGGACCTGAATCAAAAAATTCAAATATATTTTTCAGGCTAACAAACAACGGTAGTGTCAAATAAGTTATGAAAAAATGAATTTTTTCATAACTTATTTGACACTACCTTAAAATATATCATTTTTTATTCGATTTGCACCTCCGTTTTATCTTCTTTAAAAATATTTCTATTATCTTTTTCGATAAAATCAATCTAAAAACTATAAATTGACATTCCTGATTTTCATCATTACATAACGTATAAATCGATTTTTTTACTCTCAGCAATTCATTTTCTTGTTTTTTTTGTACATATTTTATGGTTTTCTAAATACAAACAACTTAGTTTGCCTTTTATTATCATAATAACTTCTTCTAGATGCTGGTGATAATGCCATTGTTAAACGGAATGAGCCGGTACTTTATTAAGATGAATTTCATTTTCGTTAAAAAGATAGTAATTGACCTCTGTACCATGATCTTTGACAACTGATACAGCATCTTCTAAATGATAGATTTCAATATTTTTCATTGTGTTTTCCTAAAAAATATTCAGTAACTCACTAATATGAAAAATAATAGCATCAGCTTTTATCATCTCATTTCCTTCAACACCTAAATTACCTCTATTTACCCATATTGCATGTAACCCATATCTTTTAGGAGCAGCAACCTCCCATAAATAATGATCTCCAATCATACATGCTTCATCAGCATCAAGATGAAAATAATTCAAGACATTATCATACGCTTCCTTTTCTGGCTTGCCTATGCCCTGTTCACCATCAATAAAGATTCCATCAAATAATGTTTCCAGATCAAATCTTCTTAATTTTTCTCTTTGAAATTATCCATCACCATTAGTCAGCAACGCCAGCAGATAACCTCTACTTCTCATTAGATGTAACGTATCAAAAACATCAGCAAATACATAAATGGCTTCATGTTTGCTAATGGCGTATTGCTTCACCAGAAATTCAATCACATCATGATCTTCCAGATCAAAATATTTCAGAGCATCCGCTACAATTCTTATTCTTAATTCATCAAAAGAAAAATTCCCTCCTGGTCTTTTTATTTCATCCTCCCAAATAGCATCATTGACTCTAATAATCTGATTTGTCATCTCTTGTGCGTCAATTGACAGATCAAATTTACTAACACATTCTGCTGTTGCCAGTCGCCAGGCTTTCTTCGTCACTCCACCATAGTCAATCAGCGTATTATCCAGATCAAATATTAATAACTTTACATTTCTCATGATTTTTCCTCCTTTTTTACCTGAAACATGCCAATATGGACAGTTAACTGAAAAACTTTGTTTTTTGAGAAAATGTTTTTTAGATAATTATAAAATTCTCTCTTTTTTCGATATAGAATTTCTAAATCATTACTTAATCCTTTACCACTTAAAATAAACTGATATAGAAAATCCATATCCGTAATTTCATAAATTTCTTTTCGATCAAATAATTCAATATCCTCAAAATATTGTTGTAGTTTCTCCTTACCATTTTCATAACCAAAACGATTATATAAAATCTCCTGATGAAAAGATATTTTTGGATCAAAGCGCTTTAGCATTTCATCCCTTTCTTTAAGCATATCATGAGCAATTGTTGTACAGTATAACAAACCTCCTGGCTTTAATACTCTTTGAATTTCTTTCAATGCCAGATCAAGATGTTCCAAATACATCAGAACATGATTCATGATAATAATATCAAAACTTTCATCTTCATATGGCAAACAAAAACAATCAGCCACATCAAATGATACAATTTGTGGAATATCATACAGTCTTTTATAGCAGTCCTTAACCATTTCTTGTGATATATCGCTTAAAATAACTGTAATATTTTCAGGAATATGTTGACGATTACAGTCCCATAACGTTCCATCACCACATCCAATTTCAAGAATATGATCATTTTGATGAAAGATAATATGTTCAAATATCCATTCATGAAAATTATGATCAAAATGAGTATGGAGATGATGAAACTATATTCTTGTTTTTAATCCATCAGGTGTTTCAAACTGCAGTTGCAGATTTTTTCTGTTTTGAATCTGTAAAAATTTTTTATAGATTTCATAAATATCCATATCTTTGTCCTTTTGCATTTCCTCAATCAGTGATAACATAACTTTCGTATTCGTTAATTGGATATTTAGCAGATCTTTTTGCATGATGATCTGATCTTCTATATTTTTATCGTGAAGAATATGCTTGATTTGTGCTAAAGTATATCCTGCTCTTTTTAAAAGCTGTATCGTCTGCATAACAACAAAATAATGATCTTCAATATATTTTTTATCATGACAAAGTGTGGGGACTATCAATCCAACACTTTCATAATATCTTAATGTTCTTAATGTCGTATGCGTCATCTTCGCAAATTCTCGATAACTGTATCTCATTCCTGTCACCTCTTGATCTGATTATATTCTGTAACGTAACGTACCTGTCAATAATAAAAAATCGGTTTTACCCGATTTTTGTTTTTACTGTTAGCAAATAAATCATAATGAATTTGTATATTCATTCAGCTTTTTCAATGACAGGTATCTGATAATGATCCAAGATATTACGAACCAGTTTTCTTTGTTGATCACTATCGTGATACAATGATGTATTTATCGTATATACTTCACCATTTTTCATTTTGATGTGATAAATCTTTTTAAAACATTGACTGATACCAAAACCAATTCCACTGTAAAACTTTTTAGTTTCGATTGTCACACTTGCAATGTCATCATATAAATAATGTTTGGCATATAGATCTGTTTTATTTTTTAAAATCGCAGTTATGGATTTTAATATCAACTGATCTTTACTGTCATAAATATATAAATCAGTATCACCAAATTCATAATATTTTTCATGAAAAGAGATAATCAACACGAAAAAAGCAAATATTAATGATAATATAAATACAGTCATTAAATTCAGATCAATATGATGATACCTTTGAAGAAATACTTTCCAGGCACCCATAACCAATAAGCCAGCAATCAAATAAGTACACAATGCTTTTATTAATTGAAATGGTGTTGTTTTTCTGCCTAATGTCACTACAGTATATGGTTTCATGTAGTCTTTGGTTCTTTGAAAAATATTTCTTATTTTTGAAGTTGACATTTCTGGAATATCTTCAAATTTTCCATCAATAATTGCATCAAGAAGCGGTACATTTTTTTGCCTGATGCTTTCACATCTTTTTTCAATCAATTCCAGATGTTCGACCTGTGCTTTGAGATTTCTCGTATGTCTTTCAATAATTTTTTGAAATTCTTCTGGATGCTTAAGAATGATTCCAATCATCTCTAAAGAAATATCCAGTTCACGTAAAAATCGTATCCTTTTTAAAACCTGAACATCTTCATCGGTATAATGACGGTAGCCATTATCATCTCTTTGCGGGCTTAAAAAGCCTAGTCTTTCATAGTATCTGATCGTTTGTGCATTCATCTGCAACAGCATTTCAACTTCTTTAATTTTCATAAAAATTGTCCTTTCCTTATCTTCAATAGATTTAATCTGTAATTAAGACGATCATCTTTCCTTCTTCAATTAAATCCTAAACCTTTCAATGACTATAAGGTCAATACCTTTTCATAATTTTTTTCAAAGAATGCAAGTATGATATTATTATTCATTTAATCATGATAATGCTGAAGATATTCTTGTATAAAATACTGAATATGATCTTCCTGATTGCTGTAAAAGAAGCCGTATTCTATATTTTCTGTGCCCGCTATTGGAATCTTTATAACAGAATGATCATCATCAGGAATCAAAAATCCTGGAAACAGTGCAATGCCATAGCCACATTTTGCCAGCAGTAACCCTTCCTGTTCACTTTCACTGACAATATGATCATGATCTTGCTTATATAAAGTCAGATATTCCTGCAGCTTATTTCCTTTTTCAAAAGGAATACAGCGTGGTGGTAAAGTAATCAATGTATATTGGGCAAGCTGTTGAAAAGTAACGCTCTTTTGATTAGCCAATGGATGCGATAAAGGGACGACAGCATAACTTTGATGGGTGATTATCTTTTTAAAATGATCTTTTTTAGATAAACCAGTTGTACAGATGACTAGTTCCAACTGTCCATTTTCATATAGATTTTTTAATGAAAAGAAATCATCAACAATAAGGCGAGGACGAACAAAGGGAAATTGTTCTTTCATTTTTTTAATGACAGCTTCCAGTATTTTCAGTTCAATCGTTGTCATACATCCTATCCGAAAAAGCTTGGTCTTTTGTATCTGATGATCATGAAATAACTTTTTCGCTTCATCCATACGATATAATATGTCTTTGGCTGTATGATAAAATGTTTCACCGTTTGCGGTTAATTTCACAACACGTGAACTGCGATAAAAAAGCTGAGTTCCTAATTCTTCTTCAAGACTTTTGATATGATGAGTGACTGTTGGTACCGATAAATATAAAGATTCTGCTGCTTTAGAAAAATTCAGTCTTTCGGCAACATGAATAAAACATTGTAACTGTTGTGAATTCATTCTCACTCTCCCCCTTTCTTTTTAATATAGCGAAAATACATCATTTTGACAATCGTTAGATTTTATCTAATGTCGTTTTTATTTTTGAAATTCTCTGATTTCAAAGATTGTGTTACCATGCTTATGAAAAAAAAAAGGAGGAAAAAGGAATGGAAGAACAAAAAATGGGCGTGATGCCCGTCAACAAACTGCTTATAACCATGGCTGCACCTATGATCCTTTCAATGATGATTGGTGCATTATATAATATTGTTGACAGTATTTTTGTCAGCAATTTCAGTGAAGATGCATTAACAGCTGTTTCACTTGCTTTCCCTATTCAAAATATTATCGTAGCAATCGGAACAGGCGCTGGTGTTGGTATTAATGCTTTGCTTTCAAGACTGTTAGGAGAAAAAAATCAGCAGGCTGTCAATAAAACAGCGCATAATGGCCTGATATTAAGTTTTTTATCCTATTTCCTGGTTTTGATATTTGGTATATTTTGTGTCAACTGGTTTTATCAGATACAGACAGATAATCAGGCTATCTGTACAATGGGAATTTCATATTTAGCGATTGTCTGTATATTTTCATTTGGTCAGATTTTTCAGCTGGTATTAGAAAAACTGTTACAGTCTACGGGAAGAACGACATATACGATGATCACACAGATGGCTGGTGCCCTCATTAATATCATTTTAGATCCTATTTTGATCTTTGGATATTTTGGCTTTCCGGCATTAGGAACAGCGGGAGCTGCTATTGCTACCGTTATTGGCCAGATCATTGCCATGACTTTAGGTATCGTATTTAATCTTAAGTACAACAAAGACATTCAGTTTTCATTTTCATCTTTCAAACCTGAAGCACATTATCTCAAAAACATCTGCGCTGTCGGTATCCCTGCTGGCATTACCATGTTTATCAGCAGTATTATGTCATTTGGCATCAATAAAATATTACTATCGTTTTCAACAACAGCAACAGCGGTTTTTGGTGCCTATTTCAAACTTTATACTTTTGTATCCATGGCTGCTTTTGGTTTAAACAATGCTTTGATTTCAATCGTTGCCTATAATCTGGGAATGAAGAAATATGACCGTATAAAAAAAGCTATCAAACTTAGCGGCATTTATTCAGCATTGATTGGATGTATTGGTTTTATTTTACTGCAACTGTTCCCTCAACAGATCATGTCAGCATTCCATGCCTCAAAAACAATGACCGAAATGGGAGTAACAGCTTTACAGATTATCAGCTTAAGTTTTATCTTTGCCTGTATTTCGATCATGGTCTGCTATGCCCTGCAGGGACTTTCTATTGGGATTCCGAGTATGCTAATATCTGCCGCCAGACAGGTTTTCATCTTGTTACCACTTGCCTATTTATTAGGAAAAATGTGGAATGTCACTGGCGTGTGGATTGCTTTCCCGATTACTGAGTTTATTGTCATGGCTGTTTCCTGTATCTATCTTATCTTTATACTAAAAAAAATGCTTAACAATGTTCATCATTAAAATTTGATCCGAATTGTTTATTTTATAATCTGATTGCGCAAACATGAAAATAATACTACAGCAATGAGAAAAGGAAATCTAAACAAGATTAGATTTCCTTTATAATTTCTTCAAATCTGCGTTAACTGAACATAAAAACCAGAAAAACACATAAACATCTCGCAGGATAAATTTCTCTACATGGTATTATCATCCAGATTGAGAAAAAAATACAATAGCACCATTATTTATCAGCATCAGGTGCAGATATATTAATCTCCATCGTATTATAGCCTTCATAACTCACCGAAAGATCCCATCCATCACTGTTTTCTGCATAAAAATAGTCATCACCTTTAGAATAGTTTATATTAAAACCATTGTCTAAACATTTAGTCACATAAGCAGCATATTCATCTTTTGATGTATTTCCTATGTAAACAGAAAAACTATCGCTATATTCATAATTGACATATCCAATCGTAGAATCTGGAATAGGTAATAAATTTCCTAATTCACTCTTTGGCCATTGAATTTCTTTCATCTCAATGGGTTCTTCTAATTCTATATACAGGCTTTCTTCATCTTCATCATAATATAGTGATAAATGATATCCATTATCATTATACGCATTATAATCAACTTCACTTTCTTCAGCATCAATTTCATATCCTTGATCAATACACTGATTCAAGTATTCATTGTAATTTTGCAAAGAACTCTTAGAATAAATGATATATAAACGCTCTTTTGTATTGTCTTTAATTTCACCATTTGTTAAAGATGGATCTGGTAAAACTTCATTTAATCGAATCGTCGATCAATCAATAACATCTCTTTTATTATAGTTAAAGATGAAATAATCAAAACATGCTACGATCAGAATGACTATTGCAAAAAACCACCATCGAAAATAAAAGGGTTTCTTCTTTATCTTCTCTAACTGTAAATCATTTTGAAATTGAGTGGTTACAATTTCTAAGCATTCTTCTGCTTTTGTACCACAATCTGGACAATAATCACCTTCAATTTCTTTTCCACATTTAGAGCATTTCATTCTCTGACCCTCCCCCATATAAAGTCAATATTCTTTATAAAATTTATATCTTACACATATTCTATTTCAAAACTTGGATTGCTAATATTCAAAGAGAAATCATTCATATTAATATTTTCAATGAAAAAAGCAATTTGTTTTGATTTATGAAAAGGTATGTAATATTTTATATCTTTTAATTCTTCCTTTAAAATCTGATAATAAATCATTTCTTCGTCTAATTCTATTTCTTCACTTATGATCTGGACAAGTATCCCATGTGTATTATAGCATTCAGCAGGAGATATTTTTACTTTGATTTTATATCTCCCACCTACCATGACTGGTTCAGGATATTTAGTCTTCGTATTTTCAACTAATTTTATTTCAGTACCATTGATTGATTCAACTCTCGTCACATATACATCATATAATCCTCTTTCTAATCTTAAGTCATACGATATCAATGACTGACTATTAATTTGGTGTCTTAAAATCGTTTTAATATTCTGATAATTTAGAGTGGAATTCAAAGAACGATTATTTGGAATAAATTCCAATTGATAATCATATTCTTCGTTAACATCTTTTTTTATAGCTCTAGCTACTCTGACATTATCATGTTTACTTTCAACTTTGAGTAATTTGATCATTTTTCATCCCTCACTGCTAAAAAGTTAATCTGTTATCACCAAATGATTCATTCTTGTCTTTTTTTCCAATTGAATAATCATTTTGTGATTCATATCTACGATTATTTTGACTTTCATATCTATTGGCATTGTTCATATGGATGCTTGTATCTACTTTATTAACAAATGTTGATGCAACCAAAACCATATAAACCGCTGTTATAATATCTGGTTCTAAATCTAAAGTATTGATTCCAAGTTCTAATACTAAACCTGCTAAACATGATGTTATTAATGAAGAAAAAAGTATCAACGAAAAATCTTCATCTCTTCCAGTGGCAAACATCATAGCCAATGAAATAAGCAAGCCAATAATCATTGTAAAGACAATTCTCATAATTCCAAACATCAAATCAAGTTCTGGTACATAGCGATATGTGAAGAATGTACGAGCATATTTACTGTCACTGTTCTTTACAATCGCTGTCTGCATAGCGTTTTCTAAATCTCCCGCATCATTAACACTAACAAATACTCCGCCAGTCCTATCGGCAATCTGCTGCATTAATTCACGATCTACATTTCCCAATCCTACAGTAGAAATTGTAATATTATTATCAACATAACCATTAAGCGTATCATCCATCGAATTAACTGTTTTTACATCTGTGGCATATCCATCAGATAAAAGCAAAAATTTTGGATTTTTTCCTAAATCTCCAAGCTGATCATTTTTATAATCTTCTAACAGAGTGTTTAAAGTTTTCTTAATTTCGGTATTTCCAGAATTATTTACTTTTAAATCACCGATACCATCTGATTTAGGAGCAACATCTCTAATACACTGCATCTTACTGTTAAAACTATAAACTCCGTATGGGAAATTATCATCTTTATCTTTGATAATTTCTTCAATAGCATCATATCTTAAAGAATTTGGATCGCTGCCATTCATTGATGCAGAATTATCAATAATGAATATATATGATGTAGGACTTTGATAAACAGCATTCTGTTTATCAAAGAAATTCATTTCATAAATATATTCAAATAAGGTACTGACCACTAAAACTGCAATAACACTAACTATCAGCAACAGAACATTCTTGCCAAATTCAGACTGATTACCATTAATTAGACTGTAAATCAGTACAAAGATTGCAACTACAACAAATAAAACAACAATTCTAATACCAATAGCCAATGGACTCCATAAATCACCTAATTGCTGATAAATGAAATCAGATAAAAAATAGCCAGCTATCCCCCCAATGATACTAACAATCAAGGTTGCAAAATCGAATGAATGACTTTTTTTGATACCATTATTCATCATTGTATTATTTTGATTAAAACTTTCATCAGAACTTGTTTTAAAATCATTAAAATCATTAAAATCCATAATTATTCTCCCCTTTTATACTTCACAATATATTGATTAGAATTATAATTTCTTGATGAAATGATAAAGAAAGAGTTTTCTCTAAAAATATCATTGACATCTGTCAAAAGATGAAGGTAGTCTTGTAATAAATCACTTATATCCTTATCACTATTTAATCGTGGTGTTAATAGTATATATGAATTAATTGGTTGAATTTCTGTGAAAGTATTATGTACCACTCCTAGGTTATGTTTATTTTGTACTTCCTGAAGTAAGGTATGATTTAAAAATAATTTTAATCGCTCTATTAACGACTGATGATCATCAACAATATCAGCAATGAATTGTGAATCGATATTATCCAATATCTCTTTTACCGATTGATTGACTTGGAAAACAGGAAGATTTTTAACGTGTAATTCATCCAAAGTTCCTCCATATTCACTCAATGTCAATTCATCTAGGATATTTGCATATTGATGATTTTTCTTAACAATATCATCAATTATTTGTTTTAAATTGTTTTCATTGGAAATAATTTTTATTATATGCTGAATAATATCTTTTTCTTTATCTAACTTATAAAAATTCAGATAATAATCATATTCATCTTTTAAATATTTGTTGACATACATAATATTAGTATGAGAAACAAAACGTTTGCTCATCTGTTCTTGCTGTTGATTGATATTCTCTATTTTCTTCTCCAATACATTGATGATTTCTTGCCCAATATAAACAGAATTCGCATCCAAAGATGTTGATGATGTAATGATTTTTTCAATCATATCTCCATATTGACTTTCATCAAACCTGATATTATCAAAAATCTGTTTGACCAAATCTTTTATCACATTTTCATCTTTCAAAACGTGATTATAAACAGGCTGGATATTCTGTTTTTTTCTGCCAAAAAAACCTTTGCTCTTTTTTTGCTCAGAAACATTTTGAAAAGTTAAAGGAACGTAGAGATAGCTTTTGTTGTCACTAACACTCAGATACTGTTTGAAAAAATTTTCTAATGCCTGACTGATGCCTTGATTAAGATCATTCGTATCAATATGATAGCCATCGACTTGCCTAATATATATTTCTTTCAGCAAACGACAAGTGATAAATTCTGATATTTTCAAATAATGAAGACAAAGTGAACTCCAAGAATAACCGAGCGATTCATCCTGTCGCATTTGATAATCATCTCTTACCAGATTTAAAGCAATTAATTGGGCTTCTTTAGCAACATCTTGAGCTACAAAAGGTATTTCTATATGATAAATATTTTTCCAGATACTCTTGCCTTTTGCGATAAACTGATATGCATACTGATAATTTTTATTAGTTCTGTTCTGATCAAACAGACCATAAAACGCCTTTTTACTAATATCTAATCCAAAATTATCTAATTCGTTAAAGCCATTTCTAAGTTCTTCAATCAATCGATCATCTGCTTGCTCAAAAAAAGGGTCATCCATCATCGCTACAAAAATAATTCTTATATCATCATATTTTTTGCCCTGTCGAGAAATTTCTGTAATATTTTTTTTAAAAGCTTCAACAAAATCTTCTTTATGAATTTCAGAAGAAATCATAATTTCATATAAACTTGGCTTGACATTAAAAGAAATAGTAAATGCATCTTTTAAAGATGCATTTACTCTATCATAAGTATCCTTACCCAAATAAATTGCCATGACAACAGGAGCATTCACAAAACCAGCATATCTTGCATTCAAAAAACCATTACAAAAACTATT
>CASETM010000073.1 GCA_949290865.1 uncultured Bacillota bacterium | reverse complement strand
TCGCCATGCTTACAGATAAGACACAATTGCCACTAAAAAATGCCATATTAAGCGAAAAACAATATCAAAAAATACTGGGTTACAAACTGTGACCCAGTATTTTTCTCACCATGTTTTATATAAAAACTTCTAAAGACAGGTATTATACTACTTTGAACCAAATTTGACTACTCCTTTAACTTATTAATTCATTCATTAATAAAAAAATATTGCGTTATGCAATATTTTAAAAAAGATTAGTCTTTTCCTATGGTATAAGCAATAAATGCTCCGGCAAAAATAAATAAATATGTGAATAAATCCGCCTGAAACATCCCCTTAAATGCCATCTGCAGACAGTGAATAATGGAAATCGAAGCCCCAAAGCTTTGATAAAGATAGACTAGCACAGCAGCTGAAGCCAGCCATAATCCCAACAGATAACTGACAACACAGATTACTCCGGTTTTTACACTGCCATACCTGGCAACCTTGAGCACAGCATAAGCAACTGCATAGCCAGTAAACAGATAAAAAACCATAAATGACATATTCAGCTGCATAACAATAATATCAAAAACAAGCGAAACAACAGTCCCAGTAGCAATACCGGTAACTGACAGTTTTATATAATCAAGTGGTTTTAGATAATAATCATTATTCTGATTAAAAAAATTCTTTGCTTCCTGTCTTTGTCTGTATTCTTCATATTTTTTCTGAAATTTCATATCATCACCCTTTAATTGATTATTCTCTCTTTCTTATATTTTGGTTTCTTTAAAATGTATGTTACAGCAAAACCGCCAATAAAGCCACCTAAATGTCCTAACAGCGAAATGGATGGCACCAGCATTGATATCACCATAACCAGAATAAAACTTGGCAGTACCTGTTTAAACAGATACATATAGACATCTCTATACAGATATGTCAATGCCAGCAGCGAACCAATCAAACCAAAAATAACACCTGATATACCACCCATGATCGTATTCGCTCCTGATCCATTGATAAAATAAACTCCTAAAGGCAAAAACGTTGTTGTCAGCATGCTTGCTAAAATCACTTTCAGATAACTTTGAAAGCCCAGGATATATTCCATGACCGCCCCTAGATTGTATAAAGAATATGCGTTACAGAAAATATGCATCAGACCAAAATGAATAAAATTAGCAGTAATCAAACGATAGTACTGATGAAACTCTGTCACCAAGACCGGATTAAAGCCTCCTGCCTCAATCCCCTGATAGACATTCATATCAAAATCATAAACGATACCTGTATAAACATAAATTAATATCACGATTGCTATCAATAAAAAAGTCACTGGATATCTTTTGTAAAAATTACTCATTATTTTCTCCTATAAATTCAAATATTGACATCTGATCAATATTAATTTCTTCTGCATCATTTACTTTATTGTTTTCATAAATCATTTCAAAGCTCAAATCAGATAAAACATCTTTAACATACAAAGGTGTCGTTTTCATCTCCAACAGTCTCACATTCCCTTCATAACGGTTGTTCAGCACAAAAGTATCCGTCCAGTTATGATGCATATTTTGCATTGCCGTAAACCATGTAGCACCACTGTTGATCCTGCTGGAAATAATGATCTGATATTTCGATAAACCACAGACATAGCTGTTTCGATCCAAACAGTTAGTAATATCAAAACGTCTTGATGGATCAACCGCTGAGATCAGCACCAAAGAACCATTTTTGATCTGGCGACGATAATCATGAGCTTTTGTCACCATATCTTTATCACACATGAATGCAATCGTTTTGCATTTATGATTCATCGCATAAACAAAAGCTTCACTGTCGATTCCTTTACTGTCATTCGATATAAACCATTTATTCTCTTCGATAACTTTATCAATCAACCGTTTTGTATAGGCTCTATCTTTTTTATGCACATCCTGCAGACCATGTATACTGATTCCTTCAAAATCAACTGGTAGTTCGCCAATCACGTACAAAAATACCGGTGCTCTCTTTTTCATTTTTTTTATAAGACGACGTGGATACTCTTCGTCATATTTGGTAATCATGCGAATATTTTTAGTCTCCAGATCATTTAATAATTTTAAAAACGTCGGTATTGTTTTGATCCGACAGGAAATTTTATAGGCAACAAACTCTGAAATATTTAATATATCCATCATTTCATTGCTTGTCATTCCAAACAGACTGGCAGGTCCATGCAGGCCATGGATCTTTAAAATACGTTCAACTTCATACCACTCTTCGGTTGTTACTGGTACTTCTTTATATGCATAAAAGTCATTAGTAAATAAAATAGTGGCCAGACTGTTTAAATTCAGGCTTAATTGTTTCATTTTGTCACATCCTTGTCATTAACACATATTATACATGATATGAATAATAAAAAAAAGGTATCATAAAATGATACCCTTTAAAATTATTTACCTAATTTTTCTTTAACAGCAGCCTGAGCAGCAGCCAGTCTTGCTAAAGGTACACGGAATGGAGAACATGAAACATAAGATAATCCAATTCTATGACAGAATTCTACAGTTCTAGGATCTCCACCATGTTCACCACAGATACCTAATTTGATATCAGGACGAACTGGTTTCGCTTTTTCGATAGCAATCTGCATTAACTGACCAACACCTTTTTCGTCGATATGAGCAAATGGATCAGATTCAAAGATGTTTTTACTGTAGTATTCTGATAAGAATTTAGCAGCATCATCACGAGAGAATCCATAAGTCATTTGTGTTAAGTCATTTGTACCAAATGAGAAGAATTCAGCTTCTTTAGCGATTTCATCAGCTGTAATTGCAGCTCTAGGAATTTCGATCATTGTACCAACCTGATATTTCATTTCAACACCAGCATCAGCGATTACTTGATCAGCAGTTTCTACAACGACTTTTTTAACATATTTTAATTCGTTAACATCTCCAACTAATGGGATCATGATTTCTGGGGTAATAGTTACTCCTTCTTCTTTTTCTACTTCGATAGCAGCTTCAATAACAGCTCTTGTCTGCATTTCTGCAATTTCAGGATATGTTACTGATAAACGGCAACCTCTGTGTCCCATCATAGGGTTGAATTCTTTTAATGATTCAACACGTTCTTTTAATGCTTCGAAAGTCATTCCTAAGCTTTCAGCTAATGGTCTGATTTCTTCATCAGTGTGAGGTAAGAATTCATGTAGAGGTGGATCTAGGAAACGGATGTTCACTCCATAACCACCCATTGTTTTAAATAATGCTTTAAAGTCATCTTTCTGATATGGTAAGATTTTTTCTAAAGCTTCTTTTCTTGTTTCAACAGAATCAGCAGTAATCATTCTTCTGAAGTTGAAGATTCTTTCTTCATCAAAGAACATGTGTTCTGTTCTACATAAACCAATACCTTCTGCCCCAAATTTAGCAGCCTGTTGAGCATCTCTTGGATTGTCAGCATTCGTTCTTACTTTTAATTTACGAGCTTCATCAGCCCAAGTCATAAATGTTTCGAAATCTCCTGAAATTTCAGGTTCAACAGTTTTGATTTCTTCAGCATAAACATTACCAGTGCTTCCATCTAATGACACATAGTCACCTTCATGTAACTGTCTACCATCTGGTAAAGTTAAAACTTTTGCTTCTTCGTCAACTTTGATTTCACCACATCCAGCAACGCAGCAAGTTCCCATACCACGAGCAACAACGGCAGCATGTGATGTCATACCACCACGAACTGTTAAAATACCATGAGCGATAACCATACCTTCGATATCTTCTGGCGAAGTTTCAAGACGAGCTAAAATCATATCTTGAACACCCGCTTCTTTAGCAGCCATAACTTCTTCAGCTGTGAAGTATACATGACCAGTTGCAGCACCTGGAGAAGCAGCCAATCCTGTAGCAACAACTTTTGCGGCTTTTAATGCATCAGCATCAAAGCTTGGATGTAATAATTGATCTAATTGTCTTGGATCTACTTTTAATAATGCTTCTTCTTTAGTAATCATTCCTTCGTTTACTAAATCAACAGCAATTTTTAATGCAGCCTGAGCAGTTCTTTTTCCGTTACGTGTCTGTAACATGAATAATTTACCGTTTTCAATAGTAAATTCCATATCCTGCATATCTTTGTAATGTTCTTCCAGAATATCGCAGACTTTGCAGAACTGATCATAACAGTCTGGCATAACTTCTTTTAATGTTTCGATTGGATTTGGTGTACGAATACCTGCAACAACGTCTTCACCTTGAGCGTTCATCAGATATTCACCATACAGTTTCTTTTCACCAGTTGCTGGGTTACGAGTGAAGGCAACACCTGTTCCTGATGTATCACCTGTATTACCATAAACCATTTGCTGTACGTTTACAGCAGTTCCCCAAGAACCAGGAATATCATTTAAACGTCTGTAAGTGATTGCACGGTCATTGTTCCATGAACGGAATACAGCTTTGATAGCTTCCATCATCTGTTCTTTTGGATCTTGTGGGAAATCAACACCAGCGTGTTTTTTGTATTCTTCTTTATAAATAGCAACAACTTCTTTTAAATCTTCAGCTGTTAAATCTGTATCAAATTCAACACCTTTTTCTTCTTTGATTGCATCAAATTTTCTTTCAAATGAGCTTTTTGGGAATCCCATAACAACATCTGAGAACATTTGAATAAATCTTCTATAACTGTCATATACAAATCTTTCATTATTTGTAATTTTTGTAAAACCAGCAGCAACTTCATCATTTAAACCTAAGTTTAATACAGTATCCATCATTCCTGGCATTGATTCTCTTGCTCCAGAACGAACAGATACTAATAATGGATTTGTTGGATCTCCTAATTTTTTACCAGTTTCTTTTTCCAGTCCAGCCAGTTTATCATAAATCTGTTCACAAATTTCTGGAGAAATCTGTTTTCCATCTTCATAATAAGCTGTACAAGCTTCTGTAGAAACTGTAAACCCTTGAGGAACAGGTAAACCGATACTCGTCATTTCAGCTAAGTTTGCACCTTTACCCCCAAGGATGATTCTCATATCTTTATTTCCTTCTTTGAAAGAATAAACATATTGTTTCATTTCTAATCATTCCTCCTATAAATTAACTAAAGGTATTATACACTCCTTATTCCTTACATTCAAGTGTAATTTCATGATGACATGTGAAAAAAAGAGCGAAAAAAGCAGGAAAATACGCTTATTTCACTCTTTAATTTATTTTATTGATATCAAAGTCATCTAGTATTGGCAACCTCAATATCTATTGTACGGTTTTTCAGTTTTTTACCAGCGCATTTATGAATGACACGCTCAACCATATGATTATTGATATTCACAAAAGTAAATTTTTTTTTGATATCTATTCCCTGGATATCATCTTTATGAATATGCGTTTGCGAAATGATAAAATCAACGATATGACTCTTTTTGATTTTATCCATCGATCCAATTGTCAAAAAAAGGCGAGTAAAGCCATGATCAGCTTTCTTCTTTCTTTTTGCCCCTTCCAGTTTTTCTTTCGTATAATGATAGCCAATCTGATAACTCATCGACAATTCAAAAAGAGCTGCAGTTACATCTTTTAACATTGATGGATCGATCTGATGAACCAGATCTTTATACTTTTTATGTTTTCCCTGCTGAATCATCGTGTCAAGTTCATACAAAAGATCATCCAGCTGGTGACGTCTGATAGCTGTTAATGATGGTACATCGATCTTTTCAATAACTGAATGGGTTTGTCCGGCAATCTGTTTTAAATATTTTTCTTCTTTTCCACATACAATCGTATAGGCAATTCCTTCTTTGTTTGCTCGCCCTGTTCGTCCAATACGATGAACATAAAGATCAGTTTCCTGTGGCAGTTCATAATTGATGACATGCGAAACATTTTCAACATCAATACCTCGCGCAGCAACATCAGTTGCAATTAAAAACTGAATCGTTCCCTCTTTGAACTTTTTCAAGGTTCGAATACGATAATCCTGAGTTAGATCGCCATGCATCGCTTCAACATTATAATTTGCCTTCTGCATCATCTCAGTTACTTCATCAACATTTTTTTTGGTACGACAGAAGATAATTCCTGACTGTATCGTTTCACTGTCAATCAATCGACATAACGCTTCAAAGCGGTCTTTCTGTTTCACTTCAACATAATACTGCTTAATCGTTAAAGCTGTTCTTGTTTTCTGCTTGATTTCAATATGCTGAAAATCTTTTTTCATATACTGCTTTGCAATCTTCTTGATCCCTTCTGGCATCGTTGCTGAAAACAGCATGGTCATGTGTTCATCCTTGGTTGCTTCTAGAATTGTTTCAATATCTTCAACAAATCCCATATTCAGCATCTCATCTGCTTCATCCAGAACAACATAATCAACATGATCAAAAGCAAGAACTTTTCTGCGCATCAGATCCATGATCCTGCCCGGTGTCCCTACAACAATATCAACACCTTTTTTGATATCTCTAATCTGCTTTTCAATGCCACTTCCACCATAAACGCATACAAATCTTAAATTCTGGTACTTACCGATTTTCTTTAATTCATCATAGATCTGCATAGACAGTTCACGTGTTGGTGAAAGTATATAAGCCTGTGGAAAATCACCGCTTTGTTCAATTTTTGTTAACAGCACACCAGCAAAAGCCAGTGTTTTTCCAGTTCCAGTCTGTGCCTGCCCAATGATATCATGACCTTTCATCGTGGCTGGAATGGCTTTTTCCTGAATCGGTGTCGGTTTTTCAAAACCTGATTCAGCTATTGCTTTTAATACATTTTCATGTAATCCTAGTTTTTTAAATTTATCCATAAGTAACCTCTTTTTCGTTTCGAGATTCTAGCATACTTTCATCACAAATGCAAAACTTTATAAAAAAAGAAATGCATTAACATACATTTCTTAAATTTCCTTGTAAATATCCTTCAATGTTAAGACAGACCTCATCAAACAAACGATTTCTGGCCTCTTTTGTAGCCCAGGCAACATGCGGAGTCATCAATAGTTTTGCTGAATCCTTGAGTTTTAATAGTGGATTGTCTTTTATAATCGGTTCAGTGGCAAACACATCAAGTGCAGCTCCAGCAATCACATCATCATTTAAAGCATGATATAACGCCTCTTCATCGACAATTCCCCCACGGCCAACATTGATCAGACAAGCCGTTTTTTTCATCTTAGCTAAAACAGTTTCATCAAACAGTCCTTTGGTCTGCTCTGTCAAAGGAGCATGAATCGATATGATATCACTTGTACTCAACAGAGTATCCAGATTAACACGCTGTCCTTCACTGCTGTTATTACGACCACTTGTTGAATAGTAAATCACATGACAGCCAAATGCTTCGGCAATCTGGGCAACAGCTTTGCCAATTGCTCCAAACCCAACAATGCCCCATGTTTTGCCATACAGTTCAGGAAATTCTTTCCCCAAATGACAGAACATCTCACTTTGACAGTATGAGCCATCTTCAACATAGTGATGATAATAGAAAAGCTGATTATACAATGCCAGCAGCAAAGCAAAGGTATGCTGAGCAACACTATGTGTAGAGTAGCCTGAAACATTACATACCGTAATATCATGGTCATGACAGTACTGCAGATCCACATTGTTTGTTCCCGTTGCAGTAATACAGATCAGTTGCACATTAGAATCCTGCAGAATTTCTTTAGTCAGGATACATTTATTGGTTAGAATGATTTCGGCACCTTTGATTCTTTCTTTGATCTGATCGTTATCAGTTTTTGAATATGTAATCACTCTGCCATAACGGCTTAATGGTGTCAGATCAATATCTGCACCTAAACTATGACTGTCCAGAAAGACAATTTTCATGTTTTTTTTTAAAATATCAATAATCTCTTCATAACTCTTACCCTTAAGATACTGTCCCAGAACAATAGCTTCATTAAGATCAAGAATCTGACTTTCCTGCATAATACCATTCATCTCATTATTTTCAAATTCAAAACTCAAATAACCGTTCAACAGACATATTCCTAATCCCTTTTCCGTAATCTCTTTGTTTTTTTCCAGATCAGCTGTAAAATGTTCAAAAAAGTCTTCATCATTTTCTTTGCATTTCATTAAACTTTCTTCAACATTTAAACTTTGAGACATGTGATTTCTAAAAGTATCATTAAATATCAAAGGCAAGACAATATCATAGACCCTCATTGGAACATGCCCATATCCTTTTGTAAAATTATATAAAATAATCGCTCCCAGATTTTCATCTTTCATTTTATCAACCAGTTTCATCTTCGCCTAATCCTCCTTGAACAAACTGACTTTGACCCTGTGTCTTTCCTGCTTGGTAATATCATCATAAAAAATAAAACAGTATTTAAATCTTTTTTCTTTAATATCATATTTCAGCAGATTATAACTTAAATAGCGGCTCTTGTTTTCTTTCGTTTCTCCACCACACGAAGAACCACCCGCCATAATGTAAGTCCTGTTATTTTTTACAATACAGGGAACATGTTTATGACCATGAAAAATATATTTGATCTGATGTCTATCAACCCATTTCAGTACATTATCAGCATCAACCAGAGCTTTTGTAGAATCTGCAATCTTACCAACAAAAAGTTTTTCATTCCATTTGGTCTTTAAAAATTCATCTTTTCTCAACGGTAAAATATGGTGATGCATCATCACGATCAAAGTATAATCCTGCAGATTACGAATAGAAAGCAGTTCTTCTTCTATTTCCAGCAGCAGTCTTTCCCCGACTTTTCCTCTAGCCAGATTCCCTTGTGACGTTGAATCAATTTTAACAATGATCACTTTGATATCATATAGCACCTTGATATTTTCACCTAACAGATAAGCGACCACCTTTGTTTTCTGTCTTTTAAATATATTTAAACCATGAACAATCATATCATGATTTCCTAAGACAAAAGTAACATCTCCCTGATAGCGGCTTTTCAGCCGGTTCATAAACGAACTGGCCTGATACATATTTTTTCTGTTTGGCGAATTCATCAGATCACCTGTAATCAGAAACTTCATTTGATGATCATGAGGCAAGCAGTGGTACAGTTCATCCAGACTTTCATTTAATACATGAGAACCCTGGTCCGTCTGTTTTGTTCCTAAATGAAGATCACTTAACTGGATAAAATAACATTCATCCGGATGTTCCAGCTGTTGTGTAAAAATCTGATCAGTTTTTATTTTCGCAAAGATCCTGTCAATATCTTCTTTTGTCGTAACTGGTGTAAAAGAAGCGCAGTCTCCTTTGAAAACAAGTACACCTGGCCATTTGTCAATCTGATATAATGCTGTTAAAAAATGTGTGTAAGGTCCATCAAGAGAAAGATCATCTTCAACAATATCATCAATCACAAATGTTCGAATATGTTCATCCTGATATTCATCGATATTGATCATTTGTGACAATGGCTGATTTTTTGACAGAAATAAAACCTGATATTTTTTTCTTTCCTGCTCAATAAAACTTTCGTAATCCTGCTGATAATTTGTTTTAAAGGCCGTATCATATTTTTCGAAGCCCTTTGCTCTTAAAAGAATATCATAATTTTCTCTAAAAACATATGAAATAAAAGACAAAGTAATATGATACTGGCTGAGCCACTCTCTTAATATTTCAACATTTTCATAATTTTCATAAACACGGCGAAATGACTGCAGACCGCTGTTAAAAATAAAATTATAATACATATTGACAATATCATATGTGTTCATGACCATTCACCTCATTGCTTATTATACACTAAAAAAGCCTCTTATATAGGCTTTTAAAATTTTAAATTTCGAGGAGTTCTAGGATATGGTTCAACATCTCTGATATTCTGCATTCCTGTCAGATACATCAGAAAGCGATCGAATCCTAAGCCAAAACCAGCATGCTTGCAGCCACCAAAACGGCGCAGATCCATATACCATTGCAGTCCTTCTTTTGACATTCCTTTTTCATCCATGATTTTTTCAAGAACATCATATCGTTCTTCACGTTGTGATCCTCCTACTAGTTCACCAATGCCAGGAACTAATAAATCACACGCTGCAACTGTTTTTCCATCATCATTCAGTCTCATATAGAACGCTTTAATTTCTTTTGGATAGTCAGTCAAGAAAACAGGACCTTTAACGATATTTTCACAAATATATCTTTCATGTTCCGAATTCAGATCCATTCCCCATTCAACCTTGTTTTCAAATTTCACATCAGCTTTCAACAGATGATCAATAGCTTCCGTATATGTCATACGCTTAAAATCACTGTCTTTCACTTTCTTTATACGGTTGATACAGTCTTTATCGATCATGCTTTCGAAAAATCTCATTTCTTCAGGTGCATTATCCAGTACATATTCAATACAGTATTTGACCATATCTTCAATTAGATCCATATCATCATCAAGATCAGCAAAAGCAATTTCTGGTTCAATCATCCAGAATTCACTGGCATGTCTGGAAGTATTAGAGTTTTCCGCTCTAAATGCTGGTCCAAAAGTATAAACATCACGATATGCCAAAGCAAACGCTTCTACATGCAGCTGTCCGGTAACAGTCAGAAAAGCTTCTTTGCCAAAAAAGTCCTTATCAAAACTGGTATCATCAATGGTCGTTGCCCTGAACATTTCCCCAGCACCTTCACCATCATTCGATGTGATAATTGGGGTATGAACATAAACAAATCCCTGACTTTGGAAAAATTCATGAATAGCCATCGATAAAACCGAACGCAATCTGAAAATGGCATAAAAAGTATTGGCTCTTGGACGTAAATGTGGGATTTCTCTCATGAATTCAAAAGAATGTCTTTTCTTCTGTAAAGGATAATCCTCATCACAGGCACCTTCGACAATAATTTCAGTTGCTTCAACTTCAAAAGGCTGTTTTCCTTCTGGCGTCATTTTCAGTTTCCCTGTTACCTTGATAGCACTTCCTGTAGAAATATGTGATGCTTCATTATAATTGCCTAATGTATCTTCCAGGTAAACAATCTGCAGATTCTTAAAATATGTTCCGTCATTCAATGCCATAAAACCAACTTTTCCATTATTTCGGTTTGTACGGATCCATCCCTGCAGTTCAACATATTCAATGCCATCTAACTGCGTTCTGTCATTGATATATAATTCAAATAATTCTCTTACTGTAATAAATTCAAACATTTCTACTCTCCCTATTCTATATCATTTGATTTCATTTTAATAACCAGTTCCTGGATTGCAACAACAACATCAACCGTCTGTACTTCAACACCTTCTTCTACCATGAAATGACTATGAGTAAAATCAACAATCCCTTTCACTCCCAGTTTCATCAAACGGTCAACGGTTTCCTGAACATTTTCTGATATGGCAAGAATAGCTATCTTACAGCCTTCAGGAAAAGAAGATTCTAAATCATCAATATGATGAATTTTTATTCCAAATCTCTCTCCTTCTTTATTTTTATCCATATCATAACCACCAACAATTTTTCCTACTGTATACTGCCAGCGATTGTATTTAAGGATAGCGCTCCCTAAATTACCAACACCAATCAAAATAATTGGTTCATCTAATCCTAAACCTAAAACTTCACTCAAACCATCTATCAGATGCTTGACATCATAACCTCTGCCACGTCTACCAAAATTATCTGTTTTTGACAGATATGTAAAATCTCGCCTTATTGTTGTATCCTGGATCCCAGTGATTTCAAACAGTTCACTTGACAGGCACGTTTCTTTACCTTCATGCTGCATTTTTCTAAGCGCTTTCAGATAAATGGGGAATCTTGACATTGTCGCCTTTGAAATTTTCTTTTCCATTATTCATTCACCTCTATTGATTCTAATTCTAAATCAAGAGAGGGCTTTATGCCAAGAGATAAATCACAAAATTTATGATGATCATACATTACTTTCCCAGCCAGGGCTATCATCATCGCATTATCCGTACAGCATTTCATTGGTGGCATGGTCAGTTTAACATCATGCAATTGACCGATTGCTTCATTCATTTTTTCTCTCAAACCTTTATTGGCTGAAACACCCCCAGCAACCATCACCTGATGAACACCAAAGTTTTTGACAGCTTTCACAGTTTTTTCAACTAGACAGTCGACAACCACTTTCTGAAAAGAGGCAGCCAAATCTTCTTTATTAATTTCTTCATTTCGCTGTTTACAGTTATGCGCAAGATTGATAACTGCTGATTTCAGCCCACTAAAACTGAAATTATAACTGTCATCATCCAATGGCTTAGGCAGATGATAAGTTGGATGTCCTGCAAAAGCCATTTTATCAATGACTGGTCCTCCTGGATAAGGCAGATTCAAAACACGCCCTACTTTATCATAGGCTTCCCCAACAGCATCATCTAATGTTTCACCAATAACTTTAAAACTAAAAGGTCTTTCCATTAAGACCAGTTCACTGTGTCCACCAGAAACAACCAGACATAATGCTGGATAAATAATATCATCTTCGTACAGATTGGCATAAATGTGACCAGCAATATGATGAACACCGATCAACGGTTTGTGATACATCAAAGCCAATGTTTTTGCAACCTGAAGACCAACATGCAAAGATCCCACAAGTCCTGGTCCTTTGGTAACACAGACTGCATCGATATCTTCCATTTTTACATTTGCTTTTGCCAGTGTTTCTTTTAAAACAATAGAGACACATTCAACATGTTTTCTGCTGGCAATTTCTGGAACGACGCCTCCATAAAGCGCATGAATATCAATCTGACTGGCAACGACACTGCTTAAAAATTCCCTGTCATCCTTTAATATCGCCATCGCCATTTCATCACAGCTGGATTCTATCGCTAATAATAATGACATTTTATCCCTCCCTTTCTCTAATCATCAGATAAGCATCTTCATGATCTGCATAATAGTCTTTTCTGACAGTCACATTTTGAAATCCATATTTTTCATAAAGTGCAATTGCTTTGTGATTGGATACTCTGACTTCCAGATTAACATTTGTACATCCGTATTCTTTTCCTTTTTCAAAAACAAAATCTAACAGCTGACTGGCATAACCATGTCTTTGAAAATTTTTGGCAACGCCAACTGTCGTTATCTGGCATTGTTCATCGATAAACCATAAACCGATATACCCGATAACGATTTCATCTTTTTCTAAAATATAATATTGGGCAAATGGATTATTCTCTATCTCATACAGCAGATCTTCCTGAGACCATGGTGAAGAAAAAAGCTCCCTTTCCAGTTCACTGATTCTTTCGATATCCCTTTTTTCCATAGCTCTTATTGACATATTTTTTTAGCCTCAACTTCTTTGATATATTCAGGGACAAGATTATCTACATCCTTGACATATTCTTCTAATTCTGCAAGTTCATATATCTGTTGAGCAAGATTGACTTCACGATCTTCTTGACCAACAAAAGAAAGATCTCCCACCAGTTCATAATCTTTATAATGCCTGATCAGTTCATCAAGCTGTGAGACTTCTATCATCTGATCTTTGACGATTGTCTGACCATGATCATAAACACCAGTAAAGACTTTTTGACTGCGCGCATCTAAAATGGCAATGGCTTTATTCATTCCAGCCAGAGCCTTTAATGATGAAACGGTTTTGATTTGAATATCAGATGTCGCAGCAATCGTTTTTGCAATGGTCAAAGCCACCCTGACACCGGTATAAGATCCAGGTCCGATAGTAATGACCATTTCATCAAAGTCCAATATCTGCAGATGATGTTTATCAAGCAGCTTTTTCAGATAGACGATCGCATATTCTGACTGTTTGCGATGACCGGCTTCCTGGATCATATCAATACACTGACCATCTTCAAATATTGCTACAACTATATATTTATTTGCACTGTCCATTACAATTGTTTTCATATTATAATTCTCCCACTAGATCTTCATATTGCTTCCCGATTGCAGCAAGCTGGAACTGTCTGCTGGTATCACCCGTGCGCAATATCGTGATTTCCAGTCTTTCTTCTGGTAAAATGCCGGCAATGAATTCTGGCCACTCTACAACACAGATATCATCACTGTCAAAAATTTCTTCAAATCCCAGATTTCCATCTTCTCCTTCTAGACGATAGGCATCAAAATGTGACAGCATATATTTGCCCTGATACTGTTTAAGTATCGTAAATGTTGGCGAATTGATGACTCTTTTTATTCCTAATGCCTGACCAATCCCCTTAGTAAACGTTGTTTTTCCCGCACCAAGATCACCGTTTAATGTCAGCATCATCCCTGGTTTCAGCAATGATCCAATCTTTCTTCCAAATTCAATTGTCTCTTCGATTGTATTGACTTCAATAATTTTATTCATGATATCCCTCTTTAAGATCCTGGTAAAACTTGTACCATTTCTTTGTAAAATGCTGATTAAATGGGCTTTGATTCGTCATTGCTTCTTTGATCAGCAAATCCAGCTGTTTCTTTAAAATCCTGTCCAGCTCATCGCTATAGCCCATTTCTTTAGCGTGCTGACGATATTCTTCCTGATCCAGGATCCGATAATTGCCATCAGGAAAAACTTTTAAATCAAGATCATAATCAATATATTTCAATGCTTCTCCATCATACAGTGTTGGTGAAGCAATATTACAGTAATAGTAAACTCCCGTTTTTCTGATCATACAGATTACGTTATACCACTTGTTTTTAGGCATATACCATATGGCTGGTTCCCTGGTATGCCACATTCGGCCATCTGATTCAGTAACCAGTGTTCGATTATTTATAACAATAAAATGTTTATCTGTTTCCTGTAAAACCAGACCTTTGGCCCAGCAGCGATGAATCTTGCCATTATGTTTATACCCATGTATTAAGATTTTTTTACCCACTAAATCCTGTTTCATCATATGCTCCTTAAGTAACAGTTACATTATACACAAAATATGTAACGATTCAAAGAAAAAAGAACTCATTCCATGAGTCCTTATGAAATATGTACGATTTTCTTTAATCGTGGATATAAAAGCATAAACAGAACAAAACAGGCAAACATTGTTGCAATGTTATATGGCAGATTGTAAATCAGATTTGCCTGCAGCGGTGTCTGAAAAGCATACCATCCAGAAATAAGATGACAAATCGTTTTCAGGATACACATAATGATAATCCCAACAGGAATTTCATACTGCTTAACTTTAATCAGGGGGATCAGTGGTGTCAGACCAATAAGGATCATTGGTATAATATAATCGAAGAACACTGATAAAATCCCATAGAAAACAGCCAATCCTAAAGCAAACTGAATTCCCAGACTGACAAGCGAGACGATCAGACTGTAAGCCGTTCCCATCAGATAACCGCAAAGCAGAATGGCAACCAGTGAAAATGCCACATTTCCACCTTTAGGCATTTCATATACTTTTGTACAGTACTCCAGAATGATCTGCAGTGCTGCAAACAGCGCCATATAAGTCATGTTTTTTGTCGTTAATTTTAATTCCATATTTTCCTCCTTTTCGACTGGAGCAAAATAAAAAAACTTTTTTACACAGCGTAAAAAAGCATCTTTCTTAAATTGCTCTCTCTACGCTAGCATTACCTAGTTCAGATTATAAGGGATAAGGATAGACCTTTCTCAGCAAATGCACCCCTGGCACGTTTATTATAATACATTTACAGAATTATACAATTCTTTTCTAAAAAAATAATATATGCATGTTTTCATTTATTTTTTTTACAGACTGATGATATAATTCCTGACTTTGGTATCCAGCATTAAAATATAGTGATAGTTTGAAAAAAACAGCAGAAAATCAGTTTAAGATTTCCTGCTGTTTATTATATCTTGTGATTGAATATTTGTTTGATCTGCCT
>CASETM010000072.1 GCA_949290865.1 uncultured Bacillota bacterium | reverse complement strand
AAATAATCCTCGCAAGCCTGTACCTTTTGTTCCTTTGAATATTTAGCTTTTCTTCCCATAATAAAATCCCACCTTTGCAGTTTTACATCGATGGGATTGTTTTAATTATTTCATGTGTCTACCTTAGTGGGATTGTATCATTGAGCTGTTGTTTTTCACTGTATTTTATTTGGGTGTCATCCCCCTAAAGTTCTCCCCTAAAGTAGCTCCCTAAAGTTTAGACCCCTAAATTATTTGATTAGCCACTTTATAGAGTAAACTTTTTTTGTGCCCAGATTGTTCTAAATTCTCATATTTTTTTATAGATGATATAGAATGATGACGGGAGGTATAAGAGTGAATATATTTATTGCTGAAGATAATCTGCAGGATTATCTGTATTTAAGAAGACTGATTGAAAAATGGAGTCAAAGCAGGAAAATTCAGATTCAGATCTATTTCTGTGATCAGCTGTATTATCAGATTCCGCCGTTCCTGCATTTTTGTGAGCTGGCTTTTATTGATATTCATCTTCCGCAGATCAATGGTTTGGAATTCTGTCAGTATTTAAGAAAATACAATGAAAACATTGAAATTGTGCTGCAAAGCAGAAACCGCGATTTTGCATTCGAAAGTTATCGTATCCATATTCTCGATTATCTTTTAAAACCGTTGCAGGCAACGGATGTTAATCGGATATTAGATATGCTTCTAACAAAGAAGAACGATCATTGTCTGATTTATCAAAGGCAAAACATGTTAAAAAAAATCAAATTTGAAAACATTCTTTTTATAAAGGTAGAAAAACACAGTTGCATGATTCAGTGTCTGAATCGAAGTGAGTCTATTTACAGTTCTCTGGTCAAACTGAAAACTATGCTGGATAAACGTTTTCTGCAGTGTTATCGCAGTTATGTCGTTAATCTTGATTATATAAAAATGATTCATAAACAGGAAATTATTTTATTTGACAATACGGTTATTCCATTATCAAAAAAATATTATGCAACTGTCAAAAATGCTTTTTTGAAACAGATATAAAATGATTATGAAACCCGGTTTCTCTTAGAATGTATTACAATATGAATGGGTGAAGAAAATGAAGTGTTTGCGTTGTCTTAATGAAGATCCACGTTATTTTTATTATCATCATGGACGTTGTTACTGTCGAAAATGCATAGGCTTTGGAAAAAGTCAAGTTATTTCAAAAACACAGATCATTTCTCTTCAGGTGGATTATCATCTGAAATATGAATTGACACCATTGCAGAAAAAAATATCCATGGAACTGGTGAAACGGTATCAAAAACATCGTAATACTGTCTTGAAAGCAGTCTGCGGTGCTGGGAAAACAGAAATGATGTATGAAGTTATCAGGTATGCTTTGAATTCAGGACATATTGTCTGCTTTACGACACCGAGAAAAGAATTGGTTATAGAACTGTCTGACAGGTTCAAAAGACAGTTTTTGAATATCGATCCTGTAGTTGTCTATGGAGGACATTGTCAAAAGACAGAAGGTCAGTTTATTATATGTACGACACATCAGTTATATCGCTACAGAAATTTTTTTGATCTGCTGATATTGGATGAATATGACGCTTTTCCATATTATCATAATGAGGTTTTAGAGAATATGCTGAAAACGAGCATTAAAGGCTGTTATATTTTTATGTCAGCAACCATAGAAAAAGGGGATATCGATATTCTTTCTCGTTATCACCAGTATCCTGTTCCTGTCCCCAGATGTTTTGTTGGAAGTGCATGTGTAAATATCCTGAGAATGCTTTTTAAAGTGAGAAAGTATCATCAGGAAAACAAACCGGTACTTATTTTTGTACCGACGATCATGCTGACAAAGCGGATATCACGATATCTGCATCTATTTTGTGTTCCGCATGCAATTGCAACATCACAGACCAGTCATATCCATGAATGGATTGATCAGCTTAAGAATCATCAAATTGCAGCAATTGTCTGTACGACGGTTCTGGAAAGAGGAATAACGATTCCTGACATCCAGATCATGGTGATTTATGGAGAACATTGTGTTTTCAGTAAAGAGACACTTATTCAGATTGCCGGTCGAGCGGGAAGGATCCAGCCTTATGTGGATGGAGAGGTGACGTTTTTTGCAGCAAGGAAGACAAAGGCCATTAAAGCGTGTATAAAACAGCTGAAACACGACAATGCCTTATCTGCCACAGTGATCTGAATGATGATACAAGTCTTTATTCATGTTTTTATCGCCCGAAAATCTGTCAGCGATGTCTCCAGAAGTTTAAAGTCATTGAAACAGAAGTTATTTTACATAACTGTTCTGTGCTTGTCTTGTATGAATATAATGAATTCTTTAGAAAACTTCTTTATCAATACAAAGCATTAGATGATCATGCTTTAAAAGATGTATTTCTTAGCTGTTTTCCGGAATTCAGGAGAAAGTATAGAGATTATCTGATTGCGGTTATTCCCAGCAGCAGGCAGGACAATATTAGACGTGGTTTCTGTCCTAATGAAGAACTGGCAAAAACTTTTTCTAATCATATTTTCACAGGAATCTATAAGATCAATAACTACAAACAGACCAGGCAGAAAGACCGGTCGCTTGTAAAAAATGTTTTAAGGATTGATGACGGTGGGCGACTTTCAGGAAAGAAAGTCCTGATTTTTGATGATGTGATGACATCTTCAAATACATTGCAGGCAGCTGTTTCTTTAGTAGCTGATTATCATCCACAGCACATTGAGATTCTGGTTTTATCATGTCCTCATATTCAACTGTTTCTCGACAAATCGGTTTCTCATTATCATATTTATGACAATATTGAAGACAATAATTGACAGAATGGTTAGCAGTTCAGTTTTTTGTCGATTGAAAAAAATAACATTTATAGCCACTAACCAATATACTTAAATATGTAATAGGAAAGGATGGATATGAATGAAAGGAAAAGTCAAATGGTTTAATTCGGAAAAAGGTTTTGGGTTCATTGATCGCGGTGAAGGTAAGGATATTTTTGTTCATTACAGTCAGATTGTTCAAAATGGATATAAAACTTTAAAAGAAGGAGAACTTGTTGAATTTGAACTTTATCAGAGTGAGCGTGGAATGCAAGCAAGACATGTCGTAAAAATCTAGGCATAGCCTGGATTTTTTCGTATGTTAAAGCTTTAAAAATTTTTCTTTTATTACGTTTGGTTCTTTGCTATAATATTGTCGACTACAAGTGTGAAGGAGTGTGTATACATGACTAGTAGAAAAGAAAAAATAAGAAAAGAGATAAAAAAACAGAATGTCAAAATGGGGCTTAATGTTGAAGCTTCTAAAAATATCGTTGATCTGCAGGATCAGCAGGGTGATAATATCCATGTAGAAGATTTTAAAAATGAAGAGTTTAATGGGGAAGTCATTCCTTTTTCAACAACTCCACAAAAAAATAAAAAAGGAATTTTTGCTAAATTCAAAAGTGCTTTTGATGATGAAAAGAAGCAGTTAAAACAGCTGCAGAAAAAAGCAGAAGAAATTATCGATTTAGAAAGTCAGTATGAAAAAATGTCTGATGAAGAACTTGCCGGACAGACACAGATCTTAAAGGATAAACTGAAAAACGGCAGTACTTTAGATGATATTCTTGTTGAAGCTTTCGCAACAGTGAGAGAAGCAGCATGGCGACAGCTTAACTTAAAAGCATTTAAAGTTCAGTTGATGGGTGGTATTGCCTTACATAATGGGGATATTGCTGAAATGAAAACAGGTGAAGGGAAAACATTAACTTCTATTTTTCCTGTTTATCTGAATGCTTTGACAGGAAACGGTGTTCATGTTGTTACTGTTAATGATTATCTGGCAGAACGTGATGCCAGAAATAATGGTAAAGTATATAACTTTTTAGGATTAACTGTTGGTTTAAATAAGAGAGAACTGACACCTGAACAAAAACAGGAAGCACATGGATGTGACGTCACTTACACTACCAATGCTGAATTAGGTTTTGATTATTTGCGTGATAATATGGTGACTTCAATGGAAGATAAAGTTTTGGTTCAGGGATTGAACTATGCTTTGATCGATGAAGTTGACTCAATTCTGATTGATGAATCAAGAACACCTCTGATCATTTCAGGAGGAAAGAAAAATACAGCAGCTTTATATCAGCAGGCTGACAGATTTGTTAAGAGTCTTAAAAATGAAGAAGACTATGAAGTTGATATCGAAACAAAAACTGTTACATTGACACCAAAAGGCATTGAAAAAGCCGAAAAAGGTTTCCATATTAACAATCTGTATGATATTCAGCATACAGCTTTGGTACATCATATCAACCAGGCATTAAAAGCTAATTATGCAATGACCAGAGATGTTGAATACATGATTGCTACAGAAGATGGAACACGTGATATCAGAAATGCCAAAATTATGATCATTGATCAGTTTACTGGACGTGTTATGCCAGGACGTGCATATTCTGATGGCTTACATCAGGCTATTGAAGCTAAAGAAGGTGTTCCAATTAAGGAAGAAACAGAAACAAGAGCGACGATCACTTATCAGAACTTTTTCCGTCTGTTTAATAAACTGGCAGGGATGACAGGGACTGCAAAAACAGAAGAAGAAGAATTTATGACGATTTATAACATGCGTGTTATTGAAATTCCAACAAACATGCCGGTTATTCGAGAAGATCGAGCTGATAAGATCTATTCTACAAAAACATTTAAATTTAAAGCGTTGTGTGATGAAGTGGAACAAAGACATTCCTATGGACAGCCTATCCTGATTGGTACGGTTTCTGTTGAAACTTCAGAAGTTTTATCACAAATGCTGGATAAAAGAGGAATCAGACACAATACATTAAATGCGAAAAACCATGCTAAAGAAGCAGAAATCATCGCACGAGCTGGACAGCTTGGAGCCGTTACGATTGCTACAAATATGGCTGGACGTGGTACCGATATTAAGCTAGGTAAAGGTGTCCCAGAAATTGGCGGACTGGCAGTTATAGGTTCAGAAAGACATGAATCTCGTCGTATTGATAACCAGTTGCGTGGACGTTCTGGTCGTCAGGGAGACCCAGGATATTCAGTATTCTATGTTTCATTTGATGACGAACTGATGCAGCGTTTTGGTGGTGAAAAACTGCAGTCATTTAAAAAATATCTGGATGAAGACGATGTAATTGAAAGCAAGATGGTTTCAAAGACGATTGAAAATGCTCAGAAACGTGTTGAAGGACAAAACTTTGATGCACGTAAACATATTCTGGAATATGATGATGTTATGAGGCAGCAGCGTGAAATTATGTATCAGGAACGTGATGAAATCATGTCAGCGGACAATCTTGATGAAATTATCAAAGGTATGTTCGCGCAGGGTATTGATGTGATTATCAAAAAATGTACGAAACATGAAAAACAGGATATCATTGATGTTGATGCTGTTTTAGATTATGTTGGTAAAAACTATCTGTTGAAAGGAACAATCATAGCACAGAACAAAGATAAGGTTGAAAAAGATGCTGAAAAATTATCGCAGATTTTATCAGAAGTATGTTTTAGACAATTCCAGATGAGAATCAGCGACAGTGCAGATCCGCAACAGGTATTGAAATACGAAAGAAGTGTTTTACTTGGTGTTATTGATTACTCATGGATCAGTCATATTGATGCCATGACGAAATTAAGAAATGGTATTTATTTGAGAGCTTATGCCCAAAAGAACCCTCTTTCTGAATATACTGAAGAAGCTTTCTATATGTTTGAACAGATGAAAATGTCAATTGTGGATGTTATTTCTAAAAATATTGTTCGTCTTGGAATTCAGCCAGGAAGTAATCAGGATAGAAACATTCCACAACTGAATCTGGAAATCAAATTCTAATGGAATTGTATGAAATCAAAAATGGGCTTGATAAAGCCCATTTATTAATACAGGAATATAAAGCTTCTGCACAGATTGAAGAAAAATTAAGAGAAATTGAGGGGTTGTCATATCAGATCATGCAAGATGGATTCTGGGATGATGCGAATCATGCCAGAAAAATATATGATCAGCTTAATGATATGAAAAGAATTACCGACGAATATCAATTATTAGAAGAATCTTTAACTTCTTTGGATGAAACATATGTGCTGGTTAAAGAAACGGAAGATGAAGAGTTTGCGGAAATTCTGGAAAGTGATTATCAGGAATTTGAGCAGCGATTAAATGAATTTGAAAAAGTTCTGCTGCTTTCAGGAAAACATGATGTATTAAATGCGATTGTTGAAATTCATCCCGGAGCAGGGGGAACAGAAAGTCAGGACTGGGCTGAAATGCTCTTTCGAATGTATCAGCGTTACTGTGATAAAAAAGGCTATCAGGTTGAGGTTTTGGATTATCTTGATGGAGAAGTTGCTGGTATTAAATCAGTTACTTTTATGGTCAAGGGAAGATATGCCTATGGACATCTTAAGGCTGAAAAAGGAGTCCACCGACTGGTTAGGATTTCACCATTTGATTCTTCTAAACGAAGACATACTTCGTTTGCATCAGTGGATGTTATCCCCGAACTGGATGATACGATAGAAATCGATATCCGCAATGAAGATCTGAGAATTGATACTTATCGTGCCAGTGGTGCTGGGGGTCAGCATATCAACAAAACAAATTCAGCAATACGTATTACGCATATACCAACAGGAATTATTGTGACCTGTCAAAGTCAACGCAGTCAGATTCAAAATCGTGAACAGGCGATGATCATGCTGAAAAGCAAGCTGTTTGCTTTGATGGAAGAAAAACAGGCTAAAGAACTTAAGGAAATCCAGGGAGAACAGAAAGAAATTGCATGGGGATCTCAAATCAGGTCGTATGTTCTTCATCCATATTCTTTAGTGAAGGATAATCGTTCTTCATTTGAAAGCAATAATCCTAAAAATGTTCTGGATGGAGATTTAGATGATTTTATCTATGCTTATTTGAAAACACTGATTCAAAAGGAGAATTAAGATGGAAAATACGCTTATAAAGAAAATCAGAGACGTCATTATTATTCTTATAGGTAACTGTATTTTGGCTTTTGGCATTTGCGCTTTTATCACTCCATCAGGAATTATCGTTGGCGGATCATCGGGAATAGGAATATTAGTGAAAAAACTCACTGGCATACCTGTCTCATATGTTGTTTATGCGATGAATATCAGCATGTTTATTATTGGATATAAAATTTTGGGGAAAACTTTTGCTTTGGGAACACTGATCAGTACATTGTTTTTCCCAACATTTTTAGCTGTTTTTGAACAGATTCCAGAAATAAGAACGATTACGCAGGATATGCTGCTGGCAACGATTTATGCGGGAATCATGACTGGAGCAGGACTAGGACTGGTTATTCGTGTCGGAGCATGTACTGGTGGGAGCGATGTTCCGCCCCTGATTGTCAATAAATATACTGGAATCTCAACCACAACGCTGATCAATGGTTTTGACTGTATCATTTTGGCTTTACAGATTCCATTTTCAAATGTTGAACAGATTCTGTATGGGATCCTTGTTGTTATCATTACAGCTTTGGTTATGGATCAGTTGATCATGCTGGGTGAATCAAAAATACAGGTTATCGTGATTTCGCCAAAATGGCAGGAAATAAGAGATATATTATTTAATGAGATTGACAGAGGCTGTACTTTGCTGAATATCAGAACTGGATATAAACAGGAAGATATGTACGCGGTTATGGCTGTGGTCAGTAAAAGAGAATTGCATCGATTTACCAATGCTGTATTGAATATTGATGAATCGGCATTTATTATTTCTAATCCAACTCATAATGTTAAAGGAAGAGGATTCACTTTACCTAATGTTGACTTATAGAAACATTTTTTGTCAAAGCAACGGAGAAATCAAGTTATTTCACTTGTGATTTCTTCGTTTTTCTATATTAAAAAATCACTTTTTGAAAAGTGATGAAAAATAACATTATGTTCTTTTTTTTCTTTTTGATTCTGTATTCTGTATCTTCTGTTCTTTTTTTAATCTTTGATTATGCTCAAAAGCATATTTTTTAACCGTTTCAAAAAGCTTCTGACGATCATTGTCTTTTGAATTCTGAGTGTTTTGATCCGCTACATCTATATACAGTTCAACATATCCACACTGCTGACAGTAACAGGCTTTTATTTCTTTTGGTTCTTTTAAAAAATTGCTCTTTTGAATGACTAACTGAAGATAGCTAAGCGATGACTTACCAAGGTCTCTGATATAACAGTTATTGCTCATTTCTATTCGACATCTTGGACAAATCCTATTCATTTTATCTCTCCTTTTTCTATATTATACCATGAAAAAACATAATTAATAGTTATATTCTTCAAACAAAAATGACATTTTATGCTATAATACCCTTGGGAGTGATGAAGGATGATAAAACTTACAAACGTAACGAAAATATATAAAACCGGTGTAAGAGCACTTAATGATATAAGTCTAACGATCAATGAAGGAGAATTTGTTTATGTCATTGGGACGACCGGTGCTGGGAAATCAACTTTTATTAAATTGTTGTATCGTGAAGAAAAAGCAACTTCTGGGAAGGTAGAAGTTGTTGGTCAGGATGTATCGAAAATCAAAAACAGCAAGGTTCCTTATTTCAGAAGAAATATTGGTGTCGTTTTTCAGAATTTCCGATTACTGCCTAAAAAAACAGTTTTTGAAAATGTTGCCTATGCTTTAGAGGTGATTGACACACCAAAAAATGAAATAAGAAAACGTGTCAGAGCCACTTTGGAACTGGTTGGATTAGGGGATAAAGTGAATTCTTTTCCCCATGAGCTTTCAGGTGGGCAGCAGCAAAGAGTAGCGATTGCTAGAGCTATTGTCAATCGACCAAAGGTTCTTATCGCTGATGAACCAACAGGAAATCTAGATCCCGAAACATCTAAAGAAATTATTAATGTTCTTTTACGAATTAATCAGGAACAGGGAACAACGGTGCTTGTTGTTACTCACGATCAGAAAATCGTACAGGAAAATAAAAGAAGAACGATTATTATGGAAAATGGTTGTATTAATGCTGATACGACATTAGGAGGTTATCAATTGTAATGAGAGAATTAATCAGTATATTTAAAAATCTTCCTAAACATTTTAAAACTTCTTTGATCAATATCTGGCGTAATGGAGCGATGAGCTTTTCATCAATATTTGCGGTTATGATCACGCTGTCACTTATAGGTGTGATTGGTGTTTTGGCATTGAATGTACAGGATATTTCAGCAAATATTGAAGAAGGTGTCCGTATTTATGTTAAACTGGAAAGAAATATCGATGAAGAAGCTGAAAAAGCAGTTGGTGAACAGATTTTAGCGATAAAAGGTGTGAAAACAGCTACATATTCATCAAAAGATGACGAATTGACAAAATTGATTGAAAAACAGGGTGAAGATGGTAAAGAATTATTTGAATCATATCGAGAAGATAATCCGTTAGGAGCGGCTTATGAAGTTGAAGTAAATGATTCCGATAAGATTGCTGAAGTTGCAGAAAAAATTGAATCAATTGAAAACGTAAATACTGTTAATTATGGTGGGGAATCAACACAAAGTATGGTAAAAACGTTACATACAATTCAAACTGGTGGAACGGTTTTTATCGTTGGACTAATGATCGTAGCTTTGTTTATGATTTCTAATACGATCAAGATTACGATAACAACTAGAGCAACAGAAATTTCAATCATGAGAATGGTTGGGGCCAGTAACTGGTATATTCGTATTCCTTTCATGCTTGAAGGAATGATGATTGGTCTGTTTGGAGCAATTATTCCAATTATATTGCTTGTTTATGGCTATGGTGTTATTTATGATTATACTGGTGGATCGTTAATGTCAACGATGCTGGTTTTAAAAGAACCAATGCCATTTATTAGAGATTTTTCTTTGGTGCTTGCTGGATTAGGAGCAGGTGTGGGATTGATCGGAAGTTTTGTATCAATTAGAAGATTTTTGAAGTTTTAAAAAATATTTTAACAGGACAGAAACCTATACCTTAAAATGGTATAGGTTTTTGTGTGATTTGTCTGAAATATTCATGTTCTATTTGACGTTTCTTCAAGATTGTAGATTGAATAATGAATATATTTATTGTAAGATACTACTATAAGAATAAAGGGGTGTACAAAATGAACAAGATAACATTCAAAGATTTTTTTAATATACCGAATTGTTTATGTTATTTTCGAATGATTTTGATACCTGTCTTTCTTGTCTTTTATTTTCAGGCAGATAGACAATCAGACTATTATATTTCTGCTTTGATACTGATTGTTTCAGGATTTACAGACTTTTTAGATGGATATATTGCCAGAAAATATAATATGGTTACAGATTTGGGAAAACTGGTTGATCCTATGGCTGACAAGCTGACACAATTTAGCGTTGCTGTTGCTTTGGTTTATACATATTCACTGATGTGGCTTTTGGTTGCAATTATTTTTATTAAAGATGCGATGCTGGCATTGGGAAGTTTTTATCTTTTTGAAAAAGGTGAAAAAATAAGAGGAGCATCATGGTGGGGCAAGGTTTCAACGGCTTTCTTTGATGTTATTGTTATTATTTTGATAGGTTTGCATATTCCTGATTCTGTTGTGCCAACGGTTTTGATTATTATATGTTCTGTGTTGATGTTCCTGTCATTTATTCTTTATGCAAAGCAGCTGTATGAAATGATCAAAGGAGTAAGGTCATGAGCAACAGAAAAATCAAGAGGGAATGCTACTTCGAGCAGTTGAATAATGCTGTTATTTCAGTTGAAATGGTTTTTAATCAGTTGCGTAAGTTAAATGACAATGATGAAATTGATCGTGCTATTATTATTAAGGATATTATTCGAGCTAAATTTCAGCTGGAATTATCTTTGGCTTCATTGTGTATTATTCTAAGAAAAATGAATGAAAATGAATTTATTAGACTGAATCATGCCAGAAGAAAAGATGTAAACAGTATTATCCATTCTAATAAGTTTGAATTTATCGATGAGCATCAGATCTTTGTTTTTTCACAAAAAGGAAAAGAAGAAGTCGATCTTTATGAATTAATAGATTACGCTAAGAGTTTTTTGAAAGAAATCATTTGATTTCTTTTTTTATGGACAACTTTTTCATTGTTCAGGTAATACAATATCAATGGTGATGAGAGATGGATTTCAAAAAAAACAGTGGCATCATATTGATTGTATTAGGTATCATTCTTACATTGGATAAGACAAAGGAATTTAATGGAATTGTCAATATTATTGTTTTCTATATCAGGGAGTACTGGACGATATTTATTACTTTTATTGGCATTTATTTGTTAAGTGTTCCAAAAAAAACAAAGAAAAAATAAAGTCATTGAAAAATGATAAACAGCATGATACGATTAGTAAGGAACCGGGAGGTATAATAATGAAAGTAAGTAATGATATTTATTATGTTGGTGTTAATGATCATGATATAGATCTTTTTGAGGGACAGTTTGCTGTTGAAAATGGAATGGCATACAATTCATATGTGATCGTTGATGAAAAAACTGCGGTCATGGATAGTGTGGATATTCATTTCAAGGATGAATGGCTGCAGAATATTGAAAGTGTATTAGGTGGAAGACAGCCAGATTATTTGGTTATTCATCATATGGAACCTGATCATAGTGGCAGCATTCTTTCTTTTGCTGAAAAATATCCAGATGCAAAAATTGTTTCTAGTGCAAAATCATTTGTAATCATGAATCAGTTTTTTGATACAGATTTCAGTGATAGAGGGATAGCTGTTAAAGAAAAAGATGAATTAAAGCTGGGAAAACATATTTTGACATTTATGATGGCCCCAATGGTACATTGGCCAGAAGTTATGGTAAGTTATGATGATATGGATCAGGTCTTATTCTCTGCAGATGCTTTTGGAAAATTCGGGGCACTGGATCATGATGAAGACTGGGCGTGTGAAGCGAGAAGATATTATTTTGGAATCGTTGCTAAATATGGTATGCAGGTTCAGGCTTTGTTAAAAAAAGTCAGTGGTTTAGAAATAAAAACGATATGTTCCCTGCATGGACCAGTCTTAAATGAAAACCTGGATTATTATTTAAATCTGTATCAAACATGGTCTTCATATGGAGTAGAAAGTGAAGGTGTGATGATTGCTTATTCTTCGGTTTATGGTCATACAAAAAATGCTGTAGAACTGCTGGCTGAAAAACTGAAAGAATCAGGATGTCCTCATGTTGCTGTTAATGATCTGGCAAGAGAGGATATGGCAGAAGTTATTGAAGATGCTTTTCGCTATGGAAAAATTGTTTTGGCATCGATTACATATAATGCAGGAATCTTTCCTGATATGAAAACGTTTATTGATCATCTGGTTGAAAAGAATTATCAAAACAGAACAGTTGCTTTTATTGAAAATGGTTCATGGGCACCGGTAGCGAATAAGGTGATGCAGCAAATGTTTGAAAAATGTAAAAATATTACTTTTGCAGAAAATAGAGTCTCTTTGAAATCAGCAATGAATGAAGCAAATGTTGAAGAAATTACAAAGCTGGCTGAAGAATTAATGAAATAGGAGCGAAAGAAAATGAAAAAAATTCATTTTCTTTTTTTGTATAGAGTTTAACTATGTTACAATAGGTTTATAAGGGGAGGTTTTTTTCATGGAAAAGAGATATTTTAAAGAATATAGTGAATGTTTAAATAGAGATATGGATTTTATGGTATACGGACATACTGGAATTCCTATCATTGTTTTCCCTGCTCAAGATGGACACTGTCAGGATTTTGAAGGGTTTGGCATGGTAGATACTGTCGCAGACAAGATTGAAAATGGCCAGATCCAGTTGTTCTGCTGTGGATGTATCGATCAGGAAAATTATTCAGATGAAACCGGAAATCTAGCACACCGCAGTTTTATGCTGGAACAGTACTATTATTATATTTGTGATGAATTTGTACCTAGAGTACGCGAAATTAATGGAACTGGACAAATGCTATATACAACAGGATGTTCTATGGGTGGAACACATGCAGCCAATATGATGTTAAGGCGTCCAGATATTTTTAAGGGATGTATTGCCTTGAGTGGATATTATGATACGGATATTTTCTTTGGTAATTATGTAGATGAATTCATTTATAATAACAGTCCTTTAAAATATCTTAACGGTATGGGATTAGATCATCCATATGTTCAAATATATAAAGATAGAACAATTATCTTATGCTGTGGTCAGGGAGCATGGGAAGATGATATGATCAGATCAGCAGGATTGATGAAACAGGCTTTTGATCGTTTAGGTGTCAATGCCTGGGTTGATTTCTGGGGACATGATGTAAATCATGACTGGCCATGGTGGAGAATTCAATTCCCATATTTCTTAGGTCATATATTATAAAAAGAGGGGAAAAGTTTATGAATCTGATATTTATTTCACCTAATTTTCCAACATATTACTGGAATTTCTGCAAATCACTCAAGGACAGAGGTGTTACTGTTTTGGGAATTGGTGATGCCCCTTATGATGGTTTGATGAGTGAAACAAAAGCCAATCTGAATGAATATTATAAAGTTAATAATCTGCAGGATTATAATGAAGTTTATCGTGCAGTTGCGTTTTTTATCAGTAAATATGGTCGTATTGACTACATCGAATCACAGAATGAATTCTGGCTGGAATTAGAAGCAAAACTGCGAGAAGATTTCAATATCAATAATGGATTTAGACCTCATGAACTGGAAGTCATGAAATATAAATCAAAGATGAAGGCAGTCTATGCCTCTGTTGGTGTACCTACAGCAAGATATGTGGTTTTTAAGGATGATCAGCAGCTGTATGATTTCTGTGATGAAGTTGGTTTTCCTATTGTTGTCAAACCGGATAATGGAGTGGGAGCATCATCTACATATAAATTAAAGAATAAAGAAGAAGTGGCAGAATTTTTGAAAAACTGGGATAGAAATATTTCTTTTATTGCTGAAGAATATGTTTATGGTCATGTTGAAACCTTTGATGGTGTGACTGACAGTCAGTATAATGTTTTGTTCTGTACAAGTCATGTGATGTTAAATTCGATCATGGATAATGTCAATGAAGGATGTGATACATCATTCTATGGACAAATGGTCAAAGGAACAGATATTGAAGAAGTAGGGAAACAAGTTGTTAAAGCGTTCCGTGCCAAAAACAGATTTTTTCATTTTGAATTTTTCAGACTGGATCAAGATAAAGAAGGATTGGGTAAAAAAGGAGATATCGTTGGTCTGGAAGTTAATATGCGTGCACCGGGAGCATATATGCCAGATATGATGAATTATTCATATGATGCCAATGTGTATGATATATTTGCTGATTCTTTAGTCTATGATAAGTGTTTTATTGAACCACAGCAGAAATACTGTATAGGTTATGTAGGCAGAAGAGACGGTTTAAAATATAAAGCGCATATTCAACAGATCAGAATGAAGTTTAAAGATCAATTGATTTCTCATGAAATCGTCCCTGAAGTTCTGGCTGCTGCTATGGGAAACCAGGTTTATCTGCTGAAAGCAGATAATGAAAAAGATATTATTGAGATGATCAATTATGTCTTGGAAAAAGAAGATGATTAAGCCTTTTTTGAAGGCTTTTTCTTTTGGGTGAATATTTATTTTCATTTCAGTGATTGTTATAATGTTTTTATAGAATGATGAGAATGGAAATGATGATAAAAGTCAGCAGACAGCTGATTGTTCATGAAAATTTAATAAATATTTTATAAAATGAATATTGTGATATAATACATTCTTGAGGGAGGAATTATAATGAAAAAAATATTAGTCATCCTCATGGTTATGCTGATGATTTCAGGATGTTCAAATAATAGTGAAAAACAGGCTGTTTTTGTAAAAAATGATGAAAAATATGCCTTATGTGTCAATGGTGAATTAGAGACAGATTATATCTATACAAATTATGAGGCAGTTGGTAATGATGGCTTTGTTGTTCATAATGGCAAAAAGGACAGTTATATAGACCGTCAGGGGAAAGAAAAAATAGCATATAAAAAAGGAACAACACTTACTGTACTGGAAAATCTGATTATTGCTGAAGATGAAGATCAGAATTATACAATTTACAATAGTACAGGAGAGCAGCTGTATAAAAGCGGTAAAAAAACAGAAATCAGTATTTATGGATTACCTGTTATTAAAGAAGATAAAGAGTATACGGTTTTAAGTGGTGATGGGGAAACAGTTGTTAATGGCAAGAGCCAGGTTTATTTTACAAGTGTTTATAAGTCTACGTATGCGACTGTCTGCTATAAAGATTCATTAAAGATATTTGATTTATCGGTGAATCCAAAAATCGATGAAAAAGGACTGAAACTGTCGCTTGCTGGAGAATATCAGATACTGGAAGTTAGTGATGATGGTTATGTTCTTTATGATCAAACGAAAAAAAATATGGTTTTTGCAGATGATGAAGGAGAGATACAGTTAAAAGCTGATAAAGATATTGACAGTGCGATAATAGAAAATGATACGATTATTGCCAAAAAAGACGACAACATTTATATTATGTCTTTTGATGGCAGTGTTGATGTCAAAGCAACTTCGTATTATAAAAACAGCAAAAAGTATCTGATCAAAAATGAACAATATGTTTATGGTCCGCATCAATTTGTAAATAATGGGAAAACTGAAGAAGTCACTGGCATTCAGCTGAATCCAGATGTTAGTGAAGTCATTGGCAATCTTTTCCCAGTTTATGTGCAAAGTAAAGGTTATCAGTATTATGATTTTTCTGGTAAAGCAAAAATTGATACTTACTTTAAGTACTGTGGAGATTTTACCAAAGATAAAGTGGCTGTGGTTTCTAAAGATGGAGAAAAATACTATCTGATTGATGAAGATGGTAAAAAAATATCTGAAAAATATCAAAAAATAGAATCACTTGGTAATGGATATTATGCTGGATATGAAACCAGTACAAAGTTTGAAGTACTTAATGCGCAGGGACAGGTTGTTATTGAAGATTATTTTATGGGTGAAAGTGAAATATTTACTTTCGATGAAGAAGTTTATGGCTTATTCAATAAAAGTGGAACGACTCATGTCTACAATATGAGTGATTATAGTAAATTATTTTCTTTGGAAGGGGAATATACGGTTTATCAGGAACGTTATTTGGTCAGCTCAGATTATAAAAAATATTATGATATGAGTGGAGAATTATTTTATAAGAGGTAAAGAAATGGATTATTATATAGAAATATTAAGTTCTTTTATGCTTCTGTTTCTGATCATGAAGTTATCATTTGCTGAAGTGGAAGGCAGACAGGCAAGAAAGAATCATAATATAAAATACTTTATGAAATATGCAGAAAAATATGCTTATCAGAAACAGACATCGATCATTCTTGTCAGTGCCTTATGTTATATGATGGTTTCATTGAGAGAAATATTCTCAACTATCTGGCTTTTAGAATTATTAGGATTTGTGGCTGGTGGTGTTGTAGCTAATGCTGTGGCGCAGGTTTCCTATCATTATTATATCCATGTCCGTTTTAAAAAAGATATTAAAGAAGCTGCTGAACTGAAAAAGGAAGTTGAGCTGGCTGTTCAGGAACAAGGGGAACAGCTGATGCAGCAGTCTATTCCTAATTATGATACTCATGCGATTACTCAGGAATATCTGCATGATGATCAGCATGTTGCTATCGTATCAGTGGACGGTGGAGAATTTATTTCTCAGTATCAGCATTTGCCACCAATTACTTATGCAGTGGAATTAAACCCTGCCAAAGCAGAAGAGAAATTAGAAGGCAGGCAGGTTAAGGTTACATCGTTGACATCGCAAGGGAAAATGCCTTTTAAAGATGAAAAAATCGATGTTGTGATCAATGAAATGTGTAATTATGATAAGTTTGAAATGTATCGTATTTTAAAGCCTAATGGTTATCTTATTATTGATCAGGTAGGAAGCGAAAATTATAAAGAGATTATCAATATGTTTATACCGTTTAGAGTAAAGGGAAAATGGGATAAGGAAGCGTGCCAGACAACATTAAAAGATATTGGATTTGATCTGATCAATGGTTTTGAAGATATCGGTCATATTCGTTTTGATTCTTTGGCAGCATTGTTATCTTTTGTGAAATCAATTTCTCCAGAAAGGGTGGAGAAATATGAACAGTTTATCAATTTTTATGCAGATGCATTGATCAAAATTAAACAGAAAGGTTTCTTTGAATTAACAACACATCGTTTTCTGGTGATTGCCAGAAAGAAAAATGTATAAAAATATATTTACATCTTTTTGTAAATATGATAATATAACCTCAATGAGGGAGTAGTCTCACAAATTGTGTGATGTAATCAACAAACGCGAATAAAATTCTTATTCTGGTGCATCTTAAAGACAAGACTCGTTAAAGAATATTCTTTAGCGTGCTTGTCTTTTTTGTATGCTAAAGAGAAAAAGAAGGAGAAATATGTGATGATTTATCAAAAAAGTGTAGAACAGGTATTTAAAGAATTTGAAACTTCTGAAAATGGATTAACAAATGAACAGGTATCCAAAAGACAGGAAGAGTATGGTAAAAATGAACTGGCTGACAAGAAAAAAGACAGTCCATTGATTATTTTTTTAAAGCAGTTTCAGGATTTACTGGTTATCATCCTGATTATTGCTGCTTTTGTTTCTGGATTAAGCGGACAGCTGGAAAGTACAGTCGTTATTGTGGCAGTTATTACTGTTAATGCGATATTAGGAACGGTACAAACCTTAAAAGCAGAGAAATCGCTGGAAAGTCTAAAAAAATTATCAATTCCACAAGTAAAGGTTATCCGTGATCAGATTCTTCAGGAAATTGATTCAACTGATTTGACAGTAGGAGATATCGTGCAAATTGAAGCAGGTGATGTCATCAGTGGGGATGGACGTATATTCCAGACATCAGCTTTACAGATCAATGAAAGTGCACTGACTGGGGAAGTAGAAAGTGTCGACAAATGCGTAGAAGCTATCGATCATCAGGCAGTGGTTGGCGATCAGAAAAACATGGCTTTTTCAGGAAGCCTGGTCACTAATGGAACAGGAAAATATGTTGTTACAAGCATTGGCATGCAAACAGAAATTGGGAAGATTGCTTCACTGTTAAATGATGCCAAAGAAAGAAAAACGCCTTTGCAGAAAAGTTTAGATGAATTCAGTGGGAAACTGTCAGTTGTCATCATGATTATCTGTGGAATTGTTCTGATGATGAATCTTTTTCTGGCTAAACAGTCTCTACTGGATGCTTTGATGATTGCAGTAGCTTTGGCTGTTGCTGCGATTCCTGAAGCATTAAGCTCAATTGTTACGATTGTTCTTTCAATGAGCACTCAGAAAATGGTCAAGGAAAATGCGATTATTAAAAATCTGAATTCAGTAGAGAGTCTGGGCTGTGTGTCAGTAATTTGCAGTGATAAAACGGGAACTTTAACGCAAAATAAAATGACACCACAAACCATCTATTTTTATGATAAGTTATTACAGATTGATGATCTGGATTCAAAGAATCATGATCATCGTGTGCTGCTGAAATCATGTCTGTTATGTAATAATGCGGTTATTAATGATGAACAGAGAATTGGTGATCCTACGGAACTGGCATTGATTGATCTGGTTAATATCCATACGCAAAATGACGTTGATTTCCAGAATACAGCAGTCAGAAAATCAGAATTACCTTTTGATTCACAGCGCAAGCTGATGAGTATTTCTTCATTGCATCATATTTATACAAAAGGTGCTCCTGATGTCATTTTAAAAAGATGTACAACGATTCTGATTAATGGCAAAAAAGAAAAGCTAACTGATGAACATAAAAAGTCCATTATTGAAAAGAACAAAAACTATGCTGAAAATGGCTTGAGAGTTTTGGGATTTGCCTATAAGGATTTTGATGGAACAGAAGTCACATTGGATGATGAAAATAATTTGACCTTTATTGGTTTGATTTCTTTAATGGATCCACCACGTGAAGAAAGCGCTGAATCTGTAGCCCAATGTAAAATGGCAGGAATCAAGCCAATTATGATTACTGGTGACCATGTTGTAACGGCTAGAAGCATTGCTCATACAATTGGAATTTTTGAAGATGGTGATTTATCGGTTGAAGGTGCTCAGCTGGATCATATGAGTGAAGAAGAACTTGATGAACAGCTCACAAAAATCAGTGTTTATGCTCGTGTTGCCCCTGAACATAAAATTCGAATTGTTAAAGCATGGCAGAAACGAGGTGCCATTGTTGCAATGACTGGTGATGGAGTGAATGATGCGCCAGCCTTGAAACAAAGTGATATTGGCGTTGCCATGGGAATCACTGGAACAGAAGTATCAAAAGATGCTGCTAGTATGATCCTTACGGATGATAATTTTTCTACAATTGTTAAGGCTGTGATTACTGGAAGAAATGTATATAGAAACATAAAGAATTCGATCAATTATCTGCTTTCAGGAAATTTTGCTGGTATTGTCTGTGTCTTTGTTTCTTCACTGTTGCTTTTGCCAACACCATTTTATCCAGTTCATTTGCTGTTTATGAATCTAATCACTGATTCACTTCCTGCCATTGCAATTGGAATGGAAACAGGGAGAAATGATGTTTTAAAAGAAAAACCGAGAAGTTCAAAAGAATCAATTTTAAACAGGCAGTCATTATTCCAGATAGGTTTTGAAGGAATTGTCATAGCGGTGTGTACGATGGTGGCGTATATCATGGGTTATGCTCAAAATCCAATGACTGCTTCAACGATGGCATTTGCGACGATTTGTCTGGCACGTCTACTGCATGGATTCAACTGTCGCAGTCAGCAGTCATTAGTTAGAATTGGATTATTTACAAACAGATCAAGTATCTTTGCATTTATTATTGGATTTGCTTTATTGCATGTGATTCTGTTTGTACCGGCTTTACACTCACTGTTTTTGATTGAAGATATAACTGTTAAGCAGCTGATGACTATTTATCTATTGGCCTTGTTACCATCAGTTATCATTCAAATAAGAAAAATTATAACTGAAAGATAAAGAAACAGGTTTTTATGATACAATCCCACTAAGGTAGACACATGAAATAATTAAAACAATCCCATCGATGTAAAACTGCAAAGGTGGGATTTTATTATGGGAAGAAAAGCTAAATATTCAAAGGAACAAAAGGTACAGGCTTGCGAGGATTATTT
>CASETM010000071.1 GCA_949290865.1 uncultured Bacillota bacterium | reverse complement strand
GACCAAAGCGAATTCCTTTGGCTTTGGCAGCGGCAATGCCTTCGGCCTGACGTTGCTTGATATTGCTTCTTTCGTTTTCAGAAACGAAAGATAAAATCTGTAAAACAATATCACTGAGAAATGTTCCCATCAGATCTTTACCACGACGGGTATCTAGTAATGGCATATCGATGACAACAATATCGATGCCTTTTTGTTTGGTCAAGATGCGCCACTGCTCGAGTATTTCTGAATAATTGCGACCAAGACGATCGATACTTTTAATATAAAGCAGATCGTCTTTTTTTAATTTCTTGAGCAATTTTTGATATTGCGGACGATCAAAGTCTTTTCCCGACTGTTTATCAATATAGATGTTTTGCTTTTTGATTGAATAGGGCTTTAAAGCAATGAGCTGGCGTCGTTCATTCTGGTCTTTGGTGCTGACGCGGATATAGGCATAATTTTGGGCCATTTGCATTCCTTCTTTCTTTATGTTGTGGGTGCAAACAATACATAGTTATAGTATATGGGTATTGTTTGCTTATGTATAGTTTTAACGAGGAGTGCTTGTATATACATTTGTTTGTTTTTTATTGATTTAATCAATAAAATTGTTAAAAAAAGCAAAATCTTTGTTATTTTTATTTTTTGCTGAAAATTTCACATAATTAAACTTGTTTTGAAGAGTTATTATGTTATAATTGTTTCGCGTAATGTGTATTTTAAAAAAAATGCATATTGTGTGATGAATTAAAGTAAAAATAATGAGAAATGATAATCGTCGCTTCGTCGCGTTATCAGGCATCATTTGTCATAAAAACAAGTGTCTGCATAGATTGTGGATAGGAAAACTGTACCCAAATGGAGGAATGAAGCATGTATGATAACTGGTATGTGATTCAGGTAAAAACAGGAAATGAAGAAAAAATCAAAGATATCTGTCAGCGATTAATTCCTAAAGAAATACTGATAGAATGTTTTATTCCTAAAACCAAAAGAGTGAGAAAGATAAGAGGTTCTTTTCATGAAAGGGAAGAAATCTTATTTAAAGGTTATGTTTTTATGATTAGTGATGCAATTGATGATTTATATCAAAGTTTAAAGTTAATACCAGAACTTACCAAGGTATTAGGGAATGATGGAACAAATATCTTACCAATCTTAAAAGAAGAAGCAATCTTTCTTTTAAAGTTTGGTAAAAAAGATCATATTGTTGATATGTCTAAAGGATATATCGTAGGTTCAAAAATCATGATTATTAGTGGACCATTAGTTGGTAATGAAGGTATTATTAGAAAGATTGATCGACATAAGCGTATTGCTTATATCGAAGTGAAATTGTTTGATCAGATTACAACAGTTAAAGTTGGTTTAGAAATTATTAGTAAAAGCTCGTAAGAGCTTTTTTTGTATGTAAAAAGTAAAGAAGGTGTTTTCATGAATGTAACAAAAAAAAGAAATATACCATTTAGTCCACCAGATATTTCTGAATTAGAAATAAACGAAGTTGTTGATACATTAAAATCAGGGTGGATTACTACTGGACCAAAAACAAAAGAATTAGAACGCAGATTAGCAAAATATTGTCATACTTCAAAAGTAGTATGTTTAAATTCAGCGACTGCGGCTGAAGAATTAAATTTAAGGATATGTGGTATCGGAGAAGGAGACGAAGTCATCGTTCCTGCTTATACATATACAGCGAGCGCATCTGCTGTCATTCATTGTGGTGCAAAAGTAGTGTTTGTAGATAGTCAGAAAGATAATTGTGAAATGGATTATGACAAAGTTGCCGAGGCAATTACTGAAAAAACAAAGGCTGTGGTGGCTGTTGATTTGGGTGGAATCATTTGTGATTATGATAAATTATATGCTGCAGTTGAAAGCAAAAAAGACTTATTTAAAGCAAAAGAAGGCAATAGTTTAGGTGCAAGAATTCAACAGGCTAAAGGTCGTGTCCTTGTCTTTGCTGATAGTGCACATGCTTTAGGTGCATCTAGACATAGGAAAATGGCTGGAGAAATAGCTGATTTTACTAGTTTTTCTTTCCATGCTGTTAAAAATTTTACAACAGGAGAAGGAGGAGCATCAACTTGGCTTGATATCGATGGTATAGATAATGAAGAAATATATCATCAATATCAGTTGTATAGTCTTCATGGTCAAAGTAAAGATGCACTGGCTAAAACTCAACTAGGAGCATGGGAATATGATATTATTGGTCCTTGGTATAAATGTAATATGACTGATATTATGGCAGCAATTGGACTTCGACAGCTTGATAGATATCCAGCATTACTTGAAAGACGAAAAAAAATTATTGCTAGATACGATGCTATGTGTGATGAACTTGGGATAAAACATCTTATACATAGTGGTGATGATTTTCAAAGCTCTAATCATTTATATTTAACACGTATTTCTGGAATAGATGATCAAACAAGAAGAAAAATTATTATTAAGTTAGCTGAGCGTGGTGTTAATACAAATGTGCACTACAAACCATTACCAATGATGACAGCATATAAAGAAATGGGATGGGATATTAAAGATTTTCCAAATTCGTATGATTATTATCATAATTTAATAACTTTGCCGTTACATACAAAATTATCTGATGAAGATGTGGAATACGTGATTGAAAACTTCAGGGATATTGTTAAGAAATATATATAGAATTGAAAATAGAATATATTTTTAGTATTTTATTCGATGAATATATTATTGCGGTTCTTTGGATTATCCAATTTTCATGAATTAGAGCAGAAATAAGAAGTTTATTGTTGCCATTTTATTCTTATATGAAAATAACCAAGGAAGATTATCAATATTTTCTTAAAATATTGATATGTAGCGTCATTATTCTCATTGGATATAGCTTTGTGGGGTGTAGGAATAAAGAAAATTAATAGGGTAGCAAATGTTGGATTTGAATTCTCATTCTGTTTATAGATATTTAAAGTGTTTTTTTGCAATGAAATCATTTGAGAAGGATGATTTGCTACATAACACATTGGGACTAGAAATTAATTTTATTTTTGTATGTAATATAGATACAAAAATTGTGATAATTGTGGTTATATTGAATAATTAGATGTAAAGAATAATTTTTTTGTTATTGATGCCTTTTCTTCATTTTAAATATGGGAAAGTTTAATATACAAAAAATGCTGAAATATACATCTATGATGATTGATTGGACAGATTGGACAGAATTGAAAAGTTATTTATTTTCTATAAGAAAAATAAAAACTTTAGGGAGACAGATGTATATGTCAAGTATCTTAAAGATGTAAGTGTCAAAATCAGAGGAACGTTAAAAAAATCGTGATGACCAATAGAAAATTTTATGTTAGAATCAGAAATATATTCATTTTCTAGATTGCCAGATGTTGAGAATGAAACTATTAGAATAGAATTGAAAAAATAATTAAAGGTTTACTACGGATTTAATATCCGTTAATAAAGTTAGATTCGTCCTATCTGAGATGATAAAATATCAAAAATATATGTTATTATGTACGATAGGTATGAGTGGTGATGTGGTTGCCAGACCAGTAATATAAAGAGGAGTAAAGACAGATGCTCAAGAAATGGGAAGAGTTGCCTGATTTCATGAAAAACGAAGAAGTCAGACCATATTATGAAATATTGAAAAAGAAAAAGGTAAGTTTAATGCTTAAAAGAGTATTTGATTTTAGTGGTGGTATTCTTCTGCTTGTGTTGTTAGCTATCCCCATGGTAATAATTGCTATTTGGATAAAGTTAGATTCTGATGGACCAGTGTTTTATCGTCAAGAACGGGTGACTGCTTATGGGAAATATTTTATGATTCATAAGTTTCGAACAATGGTCAATAATGCTGATAAGATTGGGTCAGCCGTAACTGTAGGAAATGATGCACGAATTACAAAGGTTGGAGCTAAACTTAGAGGTTATAGATTAGATGAGCTTCCACAGGTTTTAGATTTGATAATGGGGAATGTTAGTTTTGTAGGTACAAGGCCAGAGGCAGTAAAGTATGTGGAAAAGTATAAACCAGAATATATGGCAACACTTCTACTTCCTGCTGGAATTACTAGTGAAGCAAGTATTAGATATAAAGATGAAGCGGAACTATTAGATACAGCAGATGATGTGGACAAGGTTTATGTGGAAGATGTGCTTCCAGGAAAAATGAAATATAATCTTGAAAGTATCAAGAAGTTTTCATTTTTGAGAGAGATTATCACAATGTTTAGAACAGTTTTTGCAGTACTAGGAAAGGATTATGAGTAAGAAATATGGAAAACAGAAAGGTAGTGGATGGGATGGTTTCGATTATCATGCCGTCCTGGAATACAGATAGATTTATAGCTGAGACAATTCAATCAGTTATTGATCAAACATATATAAATTGGGAGTTACTTATTGTTGATGACTGTTCTACAGATAAAACAGATGAAGTAGTTGCTTCCTTTAAGGATGAAAGAATTAAGTATTTCCACAATAAAAAAAATTCTGGGGCTGCCTTAACTAGAAACAAAGCAATTAGAGAAGCGCAGGGAGAGTGGATTGCTTTCCTTGATTCTGACGATCTTTGGATGCCAGAAAAACTAGAACACCAAATTAATTTTATGAAAAAGAACGGATATAGCCTTTCGTTTACAGAGTATGAAAAGATTGATGAAGAATCTAACCCCCTTAATATTTATGTGTCTGGACCTGAAAAAGTAAATAAACGTAAGATGTACAACTATGATTATATTGGACATCTTACAATGGTATATAGTGCTAAAGAATTTGGCCTTATTCAGATAAAAGATATTAAGAAGAATAATGATTATGCTATTAGACTTCAACTTTATAAAAAGCCAGGTACTTGTGCATACCTTCTGAAGGAAAATCTAGCTAAATACAGAGTTAGAAAAGTAAGTATTAGTCATGATAAATTTAGAAGAAAGTTTAAAAGTCATTATGATTTGTTCCATATGTGCGATGAAAAGTCATTTGTAATTGCATTATGGTTTGCATGTAGGAATATGTTCTATGGATTACTTAAAAAGAAAATTTATGAAAATAGATTAAATAATAATTAGAAGTTAAAGAGGATTAAGTATGGAAAGAAACAAAACATTATACTCAATAAGAAGAAAAATGCAGTTATTAGCAATTAAATTCACATCTCCTAGTTTTATGTCGAAAGTATATTTTAAAATTGTATTAGGATATAATTTGAATTTGAAGAATCCAGTAACATTAAATGAAAAGCTTCAGTGGCTTAAATTATATTATTGGGGAAATAATAAAAATGCCATTAAGTGCGCTGATAAATATGCGGTAAGAGAATATATAGAATCAGTGGGAAAGAAAGAATTGTTGAATGATTTGTTATTTGTATGGAAAGATGCACACGAAATTGTATGGGAGGATTTACCACAAAAATTTGTAATAAAGTGTAATCATGGATGTGGATATAATATAATTTGTAAAGATAAATCGAAGATGAATAAAGATGAGGTGATAAAGAATTTAGACAAATGGATGCATGAGGATTTTTCTCAGTATAATGCAGAGCCACATTATGCAAAAATTCCTAGAAAAATAATTTGTGAAAAGTTTTTAGACGGAGATGTAATAAATTATAATATCTATGTTTTTAACGGGAAAGCGGTATTCTTTTCTGTTGCGGGAGGATTAGGTGAAGGAGTAGATGAGCATTTAACATACTACAATCCAGATGGATCTGTTGCAAGTTTTAAAAATAAATCATACCCAACATATGCGACAACTTTATCTCCGTTATTATCAGAAATGATAGAAACAGCAGAATTTTTAGCAAAAGGTTTTCCTATGGTAAGAGTAGATCTGTTTGACATTGGTGGGAAAATAATATTATCAGAAATGACTTTTACTCCGGGCGGTGCATTAATACCGTTTGAACCTATATCAGCTGATAGATTGTTAGGTGATAAATTAGACATTAGTTATTTAAAAAAAGTGTAATGAGGATTGTAAAATGAATAAAGAATTGAAGATTGTGGTCGTTTATGGCGGAATTTCTACTGAACGGGAGGTTTCCTTAAAAAGTGGAAGAGCAGTATATGAGGCCTTGTGTAATTACGGTTTTAGTAATGTAATTTTGTTTGATTTACATAAAGATAATATTGATGAACTTCTTTCAATAAAACCAGATGTGGCATATTTGGCTCTTCATGGAAAATGGGGCGAAGATGGATGTATTCAGGGTGTACTTGAATTGGCTGGAATTGCATATACGGGTCCTGGAGTTGCGGCAAGCGCAATTTGCATGAATAAAATATATACAAAAAATATTTTTAAAGCGGCAAATATACCAACAGCTGATTATATTGAAATAAGAAAAGATGAAATGAATATAGAGGATGCTTGTTCTTTGATTATTAAAAACATAGGATTTCCGTCAGTTTTAAAATCACCTTGTCAAGGTTCTAGTATTGGGGTTGAGATTGTGAAAGAAGAATCAAAATTAAAAGATGCAATCAAAAACATTTTTTCTTATGGGAATCAATTACTTGTTGAAAAATTTGTGAGTGGTACAGAGATTACACTTCCTATAATTGGTAATGAAGAACTTTTAGTGTTGCCAGATATAGAAATTGTTTCTGAAAGAAAATTTTATGATTTCAAAGCAAAGTATATGTCTGGCTTATGTCAGCATATTATTCCTTCACGAATCAGTGAAGAAAATAGAAAAAAAGCTATTGAGATAGGAATCAAAGTTTATCAAAAGTTGAACTTGTGTGGAATTTCTCGTATAGATTTTATTGTGGATGAAAATGAAGGACCTATTGTTATTGAAGTAAATACTATACCAGGGATGACTGAAATGAGTTTGGTTCCAGATGCTGCACGAGTTGCAGGATTAAGTTTTGCGGAACTTGTTGTTAAAATTTTAGAATATGGTATTGACATAAAAAGAAACTAAGAAAAAGAATTAATATTCTGTAAAAATGGAATTGGTTGCCATCAATGAAGGTTATTCATATAAATTTATTTAATATGATATTAAAATAGTTGGATAGAGAGGAGAATACTATGATATCGCTGATATTTTGTGGGGATTTAAAATATTGTCCCTACTTATCTAGATATACAGAAAGATTAGAAAAATACAATGTTGATTACAGAGTTTTATTTTGGAACAGAGGAAATTTTGAATTAAATTATCCTGATAATTATGTTTATTATGATTCACCTTCAGCTGAAAATCTTGGAAAAGTGCATAAAATGAAGGATTTTATAGGGTTTAGAAAATGGATTTTTCAGCAACTAAAGAAATATCCATCAGATGGATTAATTCTTTTATCCACTTTAACAGGGATATTAATATTTGATAAACTCAAAAGATATACGGGAAAATATATTTTTGATATAAGAGATTATAGTTATGAAAATTTAGCGATTTTTAGAAAAATTGAGAAAAATATTATTGAAAATAGCGCATTTACAACTATTTCATCAAAAGGATTTAAAGCGTTTCTTCCAAAACACAATTATATTATTGCGCATAATTTTAATCGAAACGAAATGATTGATAGACCAACTTTTATTAAAAGAGATATGCCATTAAAATTGGTATGGAATGGCACCATAAGATTTTTTGATTTCCAGAAAAAATATATTGATGCTTTAAAAAATGATTCTCGTTTTATTATGATTTATCATGGTTCTGGGACGGATTTAGAAACATATAAAGCTTACTGCAAAAAAAATAGAATTGAAAATGTAGTATTTACAGGAGCTTATAATAATAAAGATAAATTTAAACTTTTAGCGAATGCAGATATTTTAAATAATTGTTATGGTGGTAGTGATGGAGATCAACTTTGCTACGCTATTTCTAATAGATATTATGACGGTTTGATTTATCATATTCCTCAATTAGTTGAAAAAAAAGGTTATAAAGCATCAGTTACGAAGAAAGATGGTGTTGGAATCGCTCTTGATGCTACACCTTCGTTCGCAGATGAATTGTATGCCTATTACATGCAGATTGATTCAAAACAATTTGATGAATCATGTAGAATTTCAATAGAAAAAGTAATAGAGGAGGACAACTTTTATATCGAAAAAATTGATGAATTTATTCAGCAATATAGTGCCTAATATGGAGTAAGAGGGAAGATGGTTATGGAAAACGTAAATTTGAAAAAAGCTCTATTTGTTGGGATGTACCCAAATGAAGTCAATAAGTATAGAAATGTTTTTTTTCAAAATTTGATTTTTGCTATTGCTGATTTGGGAATTGAATGTACTGTTATTTCGCCAGTTTCAGTAACGAAATATCTTAAAAGAATAAAAGATATACCCAAACGTGAAATACATAAAACAAGTAGAGGTAACGAGATAGAGGTATATTATCCACGATATATTTCTGCTTCGTCAAAACAAATCGGAAGTTTTAATACAGAAAAGATTTCAGAAGCTTCTTTTAAGTTTGTGGTGGGGAAGATTGCTAAAAAACTTGAAGGTAAATATGATTTTGTGTATGGACATTTTATTTTGTATGGTGGATTAGCAGCTATTCGTATTGGCAATATCTTGAATATCCCTTCGTTTTTTGCATATGGAGAATGCGATTTTAAGACTGAAGTAGGGAACACATATGGTATTCCTACTGAAAGAGAAATATCAGGATTGAGAGGCGTTATATCAGTATCTAAAAAAAATACAGATGAATTATCTCAATTGGGAATTATTGGAAATGTACCAGTGATTACGGCACCAAATTCTACAGATCTGACATTGTTTTTCAAAAGAGATAAAAATGTGTGTCGAAAAGAATTAGGAATTCCTTTGGACAAATATGTAGTTGGGTTTGTTGGAGGATTTATTGAAAGAAAAGGAGATAAACGTCTTTTAGAAGCTGTTAGGCAACTTGATGATGTGTACGTTGCATTTGCAGGAAGAGGAGATGAACCGCCAACAGGTGATAGAGTTGTTTTTTGTCAGGCGATGGAACATGAGCAGATACCAATTTTGTTGAATGCAGTTGATGTATTTGTTCTTCCCACTCTAGCTGAGGGGTCTTGCAATGCAATTGTTGAAGCAATGGCATGTGGCTTGCCGATTATTTCCTCAAATTTATCATTTAATAACGATATATTAACTGAGGAAAATTCTATAAGAATTGATCCAATGTCAATTGTACAGATAAAGGATGCAATTAATAAACTTAGAAATGTAAGTTTACGTGAAAGATTAGGACATAACGCTTTTTTGACTGCACAGAAATTAAGTATTGAGAAGCGTGCTCAAAATATTTTGAAATTTATCAACGAACAAGTAGGTGAAAGCGCATAATGAATCATAAAACTGAAAGAATAAAAGCAACTTTTTTTGAGAAAATATGGCTATCACTTTCAATACTATTGATTATCTATACGTTTTTTTTTCAATATTCTGTGAAATCAATTAATGGTTTAATGATCCTACTCTGTGGGAGTAATATATTCTGTGGCTTACTACAAATTATTGTGAATCAGAGAGGGAGAATTAGCAAGAGTTTGATGGGACCAATGATATTCTTTGTTTTTGCAGCAAGTTTTGTTACCTTTTTTTTCACAGCGCAAGGGAAATACGGGACTATTTTGTGTGTGAAAATGATTGAATATTCGCTTACTGCATATTCAATATATTTGTTATTACGATGTCATCCACGATATATAGAGGTAATATTTGCTTGCGTATGTTTGAGTGTTGCTTTATTGGGAATAGTGTCTCTGGTAGCGGGTATTGCTATCACGTCTGCTGGTGCGAAAGGCATTGAGGGATTAAACACAAATACTATGTCTAGTTTTTTTATGATAATGGTATTTTGTTCTTTTTATTTATTATGGAAAAATAGAAAGACTATAATAAACTTATTGCTGATTTTCATGAATATGATTGTTATGGTTGCACAAATTTCTGCTGCCTCTAGGCGAGGGTTCATCATTATTGTTCTTTTTATTTTTTTGAGCATTATATTTGCGGTAATTCCTTACAAATCCAAATATAGTTCGAAAAAGAAAATTGCACTTTATATATTTTCTGCGGCTATGATTGCAATTGCATTAGTTTATTTTAAGAATTACCTACTTGACAATACTGTATTAGGTGCCCGACTTCTTGGATCATTTGATGGAGGCGATATTGCACGACAAAAATATCAGGTATTTGCACTTGAACAATTTCTAGCACATCCAATATTAGGAATTGGATTAGGTGGTATTGCTTATCATATGGGAGCATATTCACATTCTATGTATTATGAATTAATTTCGTGTACAGGTTTGGTTTTGACGACAGTCTTTTTATGCGGCTTTTTTCGATTTGGAAGAAAATGTTGGAAATTAAATAGGTTAAATAGAAGATTGCAAACGAATGGAGAAATCGTGTATATTACTGCAGAATGTTTCTTTTTTTGGGTAAGTTTATTGATTTCAGGATATGCAGTTGTTATGATTTATGATATTTATTTTTATTTGTCGCTTGCATTACTAGCAGCAATTTTAAAAAATATCGAATTAAATGGAGAAGAATGGTATTTGCATGTATGATTGTGGATATTTTGATATTAAATTAGTTTTTAAGGAGGAAATGGATTAGAAATTCCATAATAAGAAAGATGAAAATAGGATTAGTACTAGCCTATAAAGGTGTTAACTACGGTATGCTTTTACAGGCATATGCAACACAACGGGTATTAGAAGCGTTAAATTATGAAACAGAAATTATTGATTATACAAGAGTTGGATTTAAACATATTCGTCTAACACCATGGCTTCCAGTTTATTTTGCAACTGAAGTCATAAAAAAATATAAAAATAAGAAATATATGCCTGTTCTGGATGATATTCATCAACAGAATGTGAAAGAGAGAAAAAAAATCTCAAATGAATTTATTAAAAAAAAGCTATTAAATCGTGTGAAATGTAGAGGGATTGAAGAACTCGAACGTTATACAAAAAATACTTATAATGGAGTTTTAGTTGGAAGTGATCAAATTTGGCCACCAGATGCTGCGTTTGGGAATTTTACTACTCTTCGTTTTGTTCCTGATAATATAAATAAAGTATCGTATGCAACTAGTTTAGGTGTTTCAAAATATCCATTTTATTGTAGAAGTAGTGCTGAAAACTTTTGGAAAAGAATGAATCACATCAGTGTTAGAGAAGAACAAGGAAAAGATATAATAAAAAGTATTTGTGATGTGCCAGTTGAGGTTGTTGTAGATCCAACCTATTTATTATCCAAGAATAAATGGGAAAAATTAATTCCAGTAAAACGAATTATTAAAGAAAAGTATATTTTATGTTATTTCCTAGGTAATACTATTGAACATAAAAAATTGGCTAGGGAATTTGCTGATAGATATGGTATTAAATTGGTTTCTATTTTGAGCACAGAAAGTGTCTCTGCAATTGATATTAGTTTTGCTAATCAAATAATTATTGGAAAAGGACCAGAAGATTTTATTAATTTGGTTAGAGGTGCTGAATATATTATGACAGATTCGTTTCATGGCCTTGCTTTTTCTGTTATAAACAATAAACAGTTTTATGTTTTTTACAGAACAAAGAGTGGAAGTAAAAATTCAAGGAATAGTCGTATAGATAATATTTTAAAAATGTGGGGACTTGAATCTCGCCTTGTTTTAAATGAAGCATCTATTGATGAATTTGACACATCTTTAATAAATTATGAGAAAGTAAATGAGAGAGTTTTAAGAAAACGCCAAGAATCTATGGATTACTTGATAAATGCGTTAAAGGATTGTAAATAATGAAAACGAAAGATTTGTATAAAAAAAACGAAGAATGTTGCGGGTGTAGTATGTGTGCAAATGTATGTCCTGCAAAGATAATTCATATGCAACCAGATAAAACTGGATTTATGTATCCAGTAATTGAAAATGAAGAATCGTGTTTACATTGCAGAAAATGTCAAAAAGTGTGTCCATTAAAGAATACAAGGGAAAAGGACTCTAAATTTATTGACTTCTATGCAGCTAGCTATAAAAATGATACTGATACGATATCGTGTTCGTCTGGAGGGTTGGCTACTGCTATTTCTAGTTTGATTATTAAACAAGGCGGGATTGTTTATGGGGCAGCCTATACAGATGATTATAAAAAGGTCATCTATGAGCGAGCTGATAGTGAAGAAAAACTAGAAAAATTAAAAGGATCAAAATATGCCCAAGCTGAGAAAGGAAATATTTATAAGTTAATTTCAAGAGATTTAAACAAAGGAGTAAAATGCCTTTTTATTGGATTACCATGTGATGTTGCAGCAGTTGTAGAATATTTTAAACAAAATAGAAATCTTTATACGATTGAATTAGTATGTCATGGTCCGACATCAAATGATGTTCAAAAGCAATATTGTGAAGAGATTGAAAAAAAATATTCATCAAAAATTATATTTTTTACTAATAGATATAAGAAAAATGGTGAGTGGAAACCTTTTTACAATTTTGTTCAGCTCGAAAACGGTAAAATATTTTTTGAGCAATTTCATAAAAGTAGTTTTGGAACAGCATTTCGTTATCTAAAACGACCATCATGTTATGTATGTTCTGTAAAAGATAAAGCATTAATGGGAGATCTTATGATTGGAGATTATCACTATGTTGAAGATGGGATGGTTGGATATAATATTCATGGAGTTTCATCAGCTTTGATACATAATAATAAAGGAAATGAGTTGATTTCTCTACTAGAAAAAAATATGAATATTGTCTCAATCCCTGAAAGAAACGCTTTAGCAAATGGTGCAATTCATCATCCTATTGCAGCTCCAAAAGGATACGCAAAATATAAGCAAATATATCTAAGACAGGGGTTAAGTAAAGCCCATAGTATGTGGATAGTTGTTCTATCAAATTATAAACGATTTTGCAAAGCTGTTTTTTTAAAAATTGCAGTAAAGATAAAACGTAAATTATGGCCGATCAGTAGACCTAAATAGGATGAAAACATTCTATTTTAATATTTAAAGTTGAGGTTTGAATATGGAAAATATAAAAAAAATCAAACAATATATGGGATATATTTTATTTTATGGATTTGCAAGGTATTTACCAAAACCAAATTGTATAGTTAAACCAATAGGGATGTTTTCAAAAAAAATAAGAAATTTTTGTGGATATTTGATGCTTGAAGAATGTGGAAAGAATGTTAATATTTGTAATATGGCAGTATTCTCGATGAAAGTTAAACTTGGTGATAATTCTGGTATTGGAGTAAGAGCGAACATTACAGGTCCATGTACAATAGGTAATAATGTTATTATGGGACCTGATGTTTGCATATTTACAAGAAATCATAATATAGAACGCGTAGATATACCAATCAAATACCAAGGAGATACTGAAGAAAAAGAAGTAATTATCGGAGATGATTGTTGGATTGGTTGTAGAGTAATCATTCTTCCGGGAGTAACAATTGGAAAAGGAGTTGTGGTAGGTGCTGGTGCAGTTGTGTCTAAAGATATTCCAGATTTTGCAGTTGTTGTCGGAAATCCTGGGAAAATTATAAAAATCAGAGGAGGAGAGAAAAAAATTGATTAAAAGTAAGGCTGATTTAGAACAGTATTTGTATGCGGATAAAGTTGCATTAGGTAGAACAAAAGCAAAACCATCTTATACAGACGTTATTTGGAAATATGAAATATTATTAAGAAAATGTGAATATTATAATAATTGTCATCCCAAATCACCTTTATCATATTTTTATAAATTTAAAAGATATAAATTGGGTTTAAGGTGTAATTTTACAATTCCACTAAATTCATGTGGGAAAGGATTGTGTATTGCACATATAGGTCCAATAGTAATTAGTGATTTTTCTCGTATAGGAGAAAATTGTAGAATACATATTGATGTTAATATAGGTGCAGATGCAAGAAATGGAAAACTTGCTCCAATAATTGGAAATAATGTATATATTGCACCTGGCGTTAAAATATTTGGGGAAGTTTTTATAGCAGACAATATTGCTATAGGAGCTAATGCTGTAGTAAATAAAAGTTTTGAGGAGCAGGGAATATCTATTGCTGGTGTACCCGCTAAAAAAATCAACTCAAAAGGGATAGAAAGTATTATTAAACATATATGAATATAGTACTTGATTGAATGGGTAATAGAATGAAAAAAGAAGAATTAGCTTACAAAATATCTTCATCTGTTAAATGGGCGAGTGTAACAGAAATTGTTGCTAAAATGATTACGCCATTTACAAGTATGATTTTGGCTAGATTATTGACACCAAGCGAATTTGGTGTTGTGGCAACAGTTACAATGGTTACGAGTTTTGCAGATGTTTTTACAGATGCAGGTTTTCAGAAGTATTTAATACAAAAAAAGTTTAATAATGAAAAACAATTGCAAGAGTGTGCAAATGTTGCGTTTTGGACTAATCTTTCGATATCATGTTTGCTGTGGGTTTTAATAACCATTTTTTCTGAACAAATTTCTACAATGGTTGGAAACCCAGGCCTTGGAAATGTGATTTCAGTAGCAAGTATTTCATTGGTACTTACGTCTTTTTCAAGCATACAAACTGCACTATATAGAAAAAAATTTGATTTTAAGACGCTCTTTATGGTAAGAATTATAGGAGCACTTATGCCTCTATTTGTAACGGTTCCGCTTGCTATTTTAGGTTTTAGTTATTGGTCAATTGTCATTGGAACAATGGCAACAAATTTAGCAAATGCAATAATATTAACTTTAAAGTCAGTATGGAAACCATCTTTTTTTTATAAAATAAATTTGTTTAAAGAAATGTTTTCTTTTAGCATGTGGACTTTATTAGAATCAATTCTTGTTTGGATGACATCGTATATTGGTACGTTTATAGTTGGAAGGTTTCTTACAGATTATTATTTAGGCTTATATAAGAATTCTATTTCAATGGTAACAAGTTTGATGAATATTGTTGCAGCATCTACATCATCTGTATTATTGTCAGCACTTTCGGTAGTAAAACAGAATAAAAAAGAATTTGAAAACATTTTTTACTCTTTTCAAGAAAAAGTAGGCCTCTTAATTATTCCCTTAGGGGTGGGAATTTTTTTGTATAGAGATTTGGTAACCGATATTTTATTTGGATCACAGTGGTCAGAAGCAAGTTTGTTTGTTGGTTTATATTCATTGGCACAGGCATTTACAATATTGACTGGACAATACATTAGTTTGACTTTTACTGCAAATGAGAGACCTAAACTTTCAGTTATATCACAATTTATGCAGTTGATTGAACTAATATTCCTCTTGATGTTAACGGTACAAAAAGGTTTCACATATTTAATTATAGCAAGAAGTATTGCCAGAGCGTTATTTGGTTTGATAAATATGTTTTTAGGAAATAAATACATTAATATGTCACCTATAAAAATGCTTAAAAATATGATTCCTGCAATATTAGGTTCTTTAGTCATGGTTATTATTAATATGTTATTTGGTAGTATATTTAACTCAATTGTTTGGAGTATGGCAATGGTTTTTATTTGTGTAATTGGATATGTAATAACTATAATGATAATACCAAAATCTAGGAATATTATTGTAAAAATCATAAAAGAGTGGTTATTAAAGTACTAACGAAGTAAAATACAAAAATGTTGCAAGTCGAATGTTTGGAGGAAAGAATGAATGAAAAAAATAATGTTGGTTTTTGGCACAAGACCAGAAGCAATTAAAATGTGTCCTTTAGTTAATGAATTGAAAACACGTGATTCTTTGAAAACAATAGTTTGTGTAACGGGTCAGCATCGCCAGATGTTAGATCAAGTTCTTAATACTTTTAATGTTGTGCCAGATTATGATCTTTCTATTATGAAGCAGGGTCAAACTTTATTTGATATAACAACAGGAATTCTTGAGAAAATTAAGGTTGTGTTAGAAGATGCAAAACCAGATGTTGTGTTAGTGCATGGTGATACATCAACAACATTTGCGACAGCATTAGCTTGCTTCTATATGCAAATTCCAGTTGGACATGTTGAAGCGGGATTACGTACATATAATATCTACTCTCCATATCCTGAAGAATTTAATCGACAGGCTGTAGGTATTATTTCACAATATAATTTTGCACCTACTCAGTTGGCAGCGGATAATCTGATAAAAGAAGGTAAAGATCCTTCAAAAATTTTTATTACAGGTAATACTGTTATTGATGCAATGCAGCATACTGTAAAGGAAGACTATACACATCCAGAACTTGAATGGGTTGGTTCTGGGAAATTCATTTTTATAACTGCACACAGGAGAGAAAACCTAGGTAAGCCTATGCATAATATGTTTCGGGCAATCCGTCGTGTACTTGATGAACACCCAGAGTGCAAGGCTGTATATCCAATTCATATGAATCCAATTGTAAGAAAAGCAGCAGAAGAAGAACTTGGTGACTGTAAACAGATTCATATCATAGAACCGATAGAAGTGTTTGATTGTCATAATTTTGAAGCAAGATGCCATTTGTGTTTAACAGATTCGGGTGGAATTCAGGAAGAAGTACCTTCTTACGGTCGACCAGTACTTGTAATGAGAGATACAACTGAACGTCCGGAAGGAGTTAAAGCAGGAACACTAAAGCTTGTTGGGACGGATGAGGAAACAATCTATAGAAGTTTTAAGGAACTGCTTGAGAATAAAGAAGCATATGAAGCAATGGCTAAAGCTTGTAATCCATATGGAGATGGTCAAGCTTGTAAGAGAATAGCTGATATTTTAGAAGACAAAGATTATCAACCTTGGAGGGTTGAGTAATATGAAATCAAATATTTTAAAACGTTCTTGGGTGGAAGTTTCTATTTCAACATTACTTAGGAACATACATATATATTCAGGTTCCATTCAGAATAAATCTTCTATTATGGCTGTGGTCAAGGCAGATGCGTATGGGCATGGAGCAGTAAATATTGGAAGAGAAATTCAAAAGTTAGGAATAAATAATTATGCTGTTTCAAATGTTTTAGAGGCTGTGGAATTGCGTGAAGCAGGAATTGAAGGTCAAATTTTGATTCTTGGATATACACCGAGAGAGAATTTAGATATGGTTATCAACTATGATATTACACAAGCACTTCTATCAGTTGAGTATACAAATGATGTGATTGCAACTGGAAAAAATATTAAGTGTCAGTACGCAATTGACACAGGTATGAATCGAATTGGTCTAAATGCAGATGATATTGTGGTAACTGAAAAAGCAGTCCGATTGGCTGCTGAAAAGCTAAATCTCACAGGAATATTTACCCATCTTTGTGTGGCAGATAACCCTAGCGAAAATAAATTTACGAAATTACAGCAGAAAAAATTTGAAGCTGTTGTTGAGTCAGTTGCAGATTTGCAACTTCCATATATACATTCCTTAAACTCTGCTGGCGGATTGTGGTATCATGATGGATATAGCAATTTGAATCGCCTCGGAATTGTCATGTATGGGTTGAAGCCAGATTATCTAAATTTTCTTCCAGAAGGAATAGAACCTGTGATGGAATGGAAATCTATTATCACAATGATTAAGGAGGTTTATCACGGGGAGACGATTGGATATGGAAGAAGCTATGAAGTTCAGAAGAAAATGAGACTTGCCACAATTTCAACAGGTTATGCTGATGGTTATAATAGAGGACTTTCTAACAAGGGGTATGTCTTGCTTTATGGAAAAAAAGCACCGATTGTAGGACGAATTTGTATGGATCAGTTTATGGTTGACGTTACCGATATTCCTGAAGCTAAGATGTATGATGAGGTTGTGTTAATTGGTAAAAGTGGAGATGAGGTATTTACTGCAGATGACATGGCGCAAATGCTCGGAACTATAGGGTATGAAATTGTGTGTGGTATTAGCAAACGAGTACCAAGATTATATATATGATGCTTTTATTTCATATAGTGTCCACAATAAAAATTACATAATATATTCTATGTATGTTTGATGAGACAATATTTTTAAATTACGCAGACTGGATTGTAGAACCTTGTGAATAAAATGAGTAATTGAATATTGAGTAAGCAGATAAATTTATCTGATATGTACATAGGAATTTGATGGAAACTATTTAGCATTGCTAACTAGAGCTTTTTAGACAATCTTTTTCTTAAGAATGTAAAAGAAGGAAGGAGCAGAATTGCGAGATGGATCAGGCATGAAAGCAAAAGAAATATACGGAAATACAGAAGGATTAATTAACTAAAAATAAATTATCAGCTTGTTTGTATATTATTAAATGAATATTGATTAAGACGTACAAGAATGTAAAATATTTGTTTATAATAGTATTGAATTAGATTGTGTAGAATATGTGATGAATTAAGAAATCAGTTTATGATTCAAAGATGATGATGAATGAGTTGATGATTCTATTGATAAATATTTTATAAAAACAGGAGAATTAAGACAACCAGTAGCGGAGGTTGATTTTGCATCTATCAAGGGTTGAAAATTTTATATATTACCATACAATAAAAGGAATTAATACCAGATAACAATGAAATATTTGAGGTATATATGATTTGTATGCAGAATAAATATAATTAAAATAGTTCCAGAAGATTATCAACCAGGGGAAATCTTGCATAAATGGATATCTACCTTATAAGAAATATCCATATAATTCGGTAAAACTGAACTAATGCAAAGAGGACCACACTGTATCGTAGGAGGCAGCAAACAGTGCAATTATTGTAGGAAAATATAAATAACAGAAGAGAATTTGTGGAATACTATTATTGAATTTCAGAATTAGTCATTTCATACAGTTACTGGACTTCCACTGAGATTAGTATTTATATTTAATATAATAAAGAGTTTTTTATCAGTCGTCGAAAAAAATTAAGATTCTTGTTTGAAGTTTTTTGTGTTTGACGTTAAAAAAAGAACTTCTAAGGACAGAGTGAGTTATTGATAAACCCAAGACATTGGGGAATATATTATATATATTCAATGTATTAATGTTTGGGATTAATTATGATTCTAGATACTAGATATGATGGTTAATAATATCAAAGTCAGGTAACTGATCTTTGAAATGATAAAGTAAAATGAGCTGAGGTCTTTAGTTACTCCAGCTCCATATTATTAAATCTTATAAAATTTCTTGTACCATTGTGCAAATTTTCTTAATCCATCTCTCAGAGGTGTGCTTGGTTTAAAGCTAAAATCACGTTCTAATGGTGTTGTATCAGCATATGTAATAGGAACATCACCAGGTTGCATTGGTACTAGCTGTTTATGTGCTTCAAAATCATAATCAGCTGGTAAAACTTTAGCGTTGATTAATTCTTCCTGCAGAATTGTGACAAAATCTAATAAGTTTTCTGGCTGATTATTTCCGATGTTATAAACAGCATATGGGGGAAGTGGTAATCCATCTTCTCCATTTTTTTTGTCTGGAGCACCTTGCATGATTCTTTTAACACCTTCAACAATATCATCAATATAGGTAAAGTCTCTTTTACAGTTTCCATAGTTGAAGATTTGAATAGTATCGTTGTTTCTTAGTTTATTGGTAAATCCAAAGTAAGCCATATCTGGTCTTCCTGCTGGTCCATATACAGTAAAGAATCTTAATCCTGTTGAAGGTACATTATATAATTTGGCGTAGGCATGTGCCATTAATTCATTAGATTTTTTTGTTGCCGCATATAATGATACCGGATTATCAACTTTATCGTTTGTACTGTATGGTACTTTTTTATTTGATCCATAAACAGATGAAGATGAAGCATAAACAAAGTGTTCTACACCTGGTTTACCATTGTCATAACTATGTCTATTAGCTTCTAATAAGTTATAGAATCCTAACATGTTGCTTTCAATGTAGGCATCAGGATTTGTAATTGAATAACGCACACCAGCCTGTGCTGCTAAGTTAACAACAATGCTTGGTTCGTATTGCTGGTAAATGTTATTGATTAATTCTTTATCTGCGATATTACCCTTGATAAATGTAAATGAAGAATTTTCGTGTTTTTGTAGTTCTTTGTTGATTTCTTCTAAACGCCATTCTTTGATGCTTACATCATAGTAATCATTCATATTGTCGATACCGACAATATGAATGACAGGTGTTGTTTTTAATAATTCTAATACCAGATTTGATCCAATGAATCCAGCCGCACCAGTAATAAATACGGTTTTATTATTGAGTTCGATTTTTTGCATTTTTTCCTCCATTTCTCCGCGCTTCGCTGCGTGGACACAAATATTTAATCAAAGTTCGGATTTGTTATTAAGCTAAATATTTTTAGAAGAATACTAACAAATTTGCTTTTATCATAAGCAATATCTGCAATCTCATTGTTTTTTTCGATTAATAACAAATTTTATTTTCACACTTCTTCTCCTTAATCTCTTCTAAAGATATCTCTTGTATAAACTTTATCTTTAACATCGTCTAAGCATGTATTGTATCTGTTAGCGATGATAGCTTGCGACTCGGTTTTGAATTCATCAATATTGTTTACAATTTTTGATCCAAAGAATGTTGTGCCATTTTCTAATGATGGTTCATAGATGATAACTTTAGCTCCTTTGGCTTTGATTCTTTTCATGACACCTTGAATTGATGATTGTCTAAAGTTATCACTGTTAGATTTCATTGTTAAACGATATACTCCTACAACACATTCTTTTTCTTTTGATGCATCATACATATCATTAGCTTCATAAGCACCAGCGATTTCTAGTACTTTATCTGCAATATAATCTTTTCTTGTTCTGTTAGATTGAACGATTGCTGTCATCATTTCTTGAGGTACATCCTGATAGTTAGCTAATAACTGTTTTGTATCTTTAGGTAAACAGTAACCACCATAACCAAATGATGGGTTATTGTAATGTGTACCAATACGAGGATCAAGGCAGACACCATTGATGATGTTTCTTGTATCTAATCCTTTCATTTCTGCATATGTATCTAATTCATTGAAGTATGAAACTCTTAAGGCTAAATATGTATTGGCAAATAATTTAACTGCTTCTGCTTCAGTGAAATCCATAAATAAGGTATCGATTGGTGCTTCTCCAATTTTCTTTCCTTTAATAGCACCATCCTGTAACAGTTTAGCAAATGTTTTTGCTGCTTGAATTAATCTTTCATCATTTAAGTCAGTTCCCACAATGATTCTTGAAGGATAGAGATTATCATATAATGCTTTTGATTCTCTTAAAAATTCTGGTGAAAATATAATATTTTTCGTGTTGTATTTTTCTCTGACTGATTTTGTATATCCTACAGGGATTGTTGATTTAATGACCATGATCGCATTTGGATTGACTTCTAATACCAGTTCAATGACGCTTTCTACGGCACTGGTATCAAAGTAGTTCTTCTTGCTGTCATAATTTGTAGGAGCAGCAATAACAACATAATCAGCATCTTTATATGCTGCTTTGGCATCTAAAGTTGCGGTTAAGTCTAATTCTTTGTTTGCTAAGTAGTCTTCGATTTCATTATCCTGGATAGGTGAAATTCTATTGTTGATTTTATTGACTTTATCTTCGATGATATCAACAGCCATAACATGGTTATGTTGGGCTAATAATACAGCAATTGATAAACCAACATAACCTGTTCCGGCAACAGCGATGTTTAAAGGTTTATGTAATGGTTCTTTTTCGATGTTTTTATCATCGATAAATAATTCAGTAATATCGAAATCTAAAACGTTTGCCAGAGCTTCTAATTGAGTAATAGAAGGCATATAGTCTTTGGCTTCTAGATGACTGATCATGGTTCTATTAATGCCTGTCTGATTAGCCAATTCTTGTTGTGATATATTTTTTTCTTTACGCTTGTTAAAAACAGTATCAGCTAATAATTCGATTGATAGTTTTTTCATATAATATCCTTTCTTCGTTATTATAAATAACATAATTAATTTCATTATAAATAATATAAATACTTTTATTTTATAACATATTTTTAAAATAATAGCAATATTCATGGTTTGTTAAAAAACACAAAAAATATGTCATTTGTTTACAATAAATAGTTGTTATTATAAATAACAATTTAAATTGTTTTCTGTATAAATAGAAAATAAGATGATAAATAGTATTTATCATGTTTAAGGTATTATTTTGAAATAAGAGAGAACTAGCAATCGAAATATGAAGAGGTTTAATTTTAACTAAAAGTAGTTAAGTATTGATTAAATAGTGTTAAAAAAATCTAATTAAAAAAATAGAAGTTAGAAATTATTAAAGGTAATTTAAAATAATTGAATAAAAGATTATTTAAATTACCTTGATGATTATTGTGTGAATAATAATATATTATTTGATGATTTCAAGATGTTTCTTTATTAGTAGATAATCTTTCTGACTGACAGGGATGATTAAATCATTAACTAATGTTAACTGATAACGTTTGATGGATTTAACATAAAGATTATTAACCAAATATTGTTTATGAACTTGAGTTAAAAAAGAGCTTTGCTTCAATATATCAGTTAAAGAACTTCTTACTATAACAGGTTCATCAAATGTATAAATTGTACATAGTTTATCATTTACCTGTACATAAATGATTTCTATTGGCAGTAAATAATGAATGATACCATTAACATCTGTATAGACGCTACGTTTGTTTTTGTTTTCTAATATATCCATATTATTAAAATAGTCAAACCATGTTGAATACTTTTCAAGCGTATTTTCTTTGATTGGACTATCATAAATTAAAGGAACATCACGGGCATGAGAAGTATGAAGATGAAGAAGAGACCATGATTCTTTTTTTCTTTTCCAGACAAAGGTACTGCGTGTTTTGGCTAATAAATAACGATGATCAGGCATTATTGTATGTGTAAAATAACAGCATTCAATGCTCCATATATGAGCATTATGACTGATCAAAGCATACTGGTCATGAATGATATTAATTTTTACTTTGTTTGTTTCTTCTTTTATTCTTTGTTTGATGGTTTTAATAAAGTCTTCTTTACCATAGGTATATTGAAAGTTATAGGCACCGATGAAAACAATGTTTTCATCGATGTATGGAATACATAAATCAAGATGACGCTGATAATAATGATTGATGAATTGTTGAGTTATACTGATACATTCATATAATGTCTGTTTTTCTTTCATATCATCACTTCCTCGTATAATATGTATAGAAGTTTGAATTAAGGATTTCTCTTTTTAAACAATTGAGATATCTCAATTGTTTAAAAATTCCCTTGCTTCTACACTCTCTTTTTAAGATAATAGTTTCGT
>CASETM010000070.1 GCA_949290865.1 uncultured Bacillota bacterium | reverse complement strand
TAATGATGTTCGAAAATTTAATAACTGGTAGCTAAAATTCTGAAACTATTTTCTGATTGTATAATAATACAAAAAAAGGGGCTGTAACGAAATAACTTTTTAAAGAGTTGATTTTGTTTCAGCTCTTTTCTTTTTCTACTTTTAGGCAATTAAAAAACATCTTCTCTCTTCTTTTGGTCTCAAGATGCAATATTTTTATTGATTTTTCTTCTGTTTTCCCTGTTTTTGAGCGCAATATTCCTATATCGCTCAAAATTTGTTTTTTTCATGAGCATATCTTTTTAATTGAGAAGCAATTTTCTCTTTCTTCCTTTTCCATCTTCAGGCGATATTTATGATATTTCCTTAAATTATACCCTAGACATACAATGAGAAATTCCATTTTTGCATTTTTCAGTCCTCTTCTCGTGAATCTTGTGAATTTCATATCCTGTTTGATGACACCAAATGCTCCTTCAACCTGTATGCTTCTCTGTTTCTTTAATTCCTTTCCAAATTCCGCTGATAGATTTTCATCTACAGCTGCATGGAATTCATCCAGTACTGCATCTCTGCTCACGATTTTCTGATGTTTTCTGCTTTTGCAGCATTCACCTTCAAATGGACATCCTTCACAGCTTTCCTGACTTCCCATTTTCTGTATGATCCTCAAATATTCTCCTCTTTCATCATATGTTTCATATCTGTTTTGATCAAATATGTGACCTTGTGGACATGCTTTATACCCTTCGCCTGTCGTTTCCCAATTTAGTGTGTTGAACATTTTCTTTTTGAATCTGGGATCATTCTTTTTTGCATACATTGGATACTTCATGCACAGCTCCATTTTATGCATTATACAATACATATAGTTATCATAGCTTCCATATCCTGCATCCGCCATTGGATAGACAGGATATTCTCCCATATATTCTTTATGTCTTTCCATGAACGGTATAAATGTTTTTGCATCTGCTGGTCTTTGAAAAAGATCTGCATTGACTATCAAACCATCACTGACTGCAATCTGTGCATTGTAGCATGGTCGACTTAATCCTGTGTTACAGTAATAATCGATCTTCGTTGCACACATCGTTGCATCATGATCTGTCTTTGAGCAGCTGTTTCTGTCTCCTATGATATCCAGCCAGTACTCATATTCATCCAGTCTGATATAATATTTCAAAAACTGATCATACCATCTTTGAAGTGCTGTTTTTCGTTTTCCTTTCCCATAAACAGGATTGATATCATTTTTAACCATACACTCCATCAGATACTGTGCAATATAGCCAATTTCCTGGGCACAGTAAAACTGCTGATATGAAAAATCAAATCCTCTTTCACTGTTTAGAGATATGATGCCTTCAGTTATTTTTGAAAACAGCTTTTTTCTTGCATTGATGATTCTTGTCCTGTAGACAAAACTATATTTATTGGCATTGGCTTCAAACTTTGTACCATCAATATAGTGAACAGTCTTGTCTATGTTCATCAGTTTTCCAATATTTTCACTAATATCAAAGAAAATATTATCGATATCATCAGTAAGATAATTCATTAATAAACGTTCAAAAGCCATAAAGCTGGGTGTTTCCTCTTTTGCGATATACATGAATCTTATATCATGCCTGCACAGGGATTCCAGACTCCTCAGGTCATCAAAACCTGTCATTCTCGCAAAAAGAACAACCTTCAAAAGCATTATGTTATCATATCCTTTTCTTCCTCGACATTCTTTTCTTTTTAAATACTTATTTAGATTCACTCCTTCCAGTGCCTTTAGGAAAGAAACAACCTCATCATCAGAATCAATTTTTATTCCCAAATCCAGTAGCAAATGCGTTATAATTATTTTCATAATTAGATTGTGTTGTGCTTATCATGATCTAATTATACCAAAAAAAGACAATGCCTATCAGTATAATACTGACTGCATTGTCTTTTTTAGGCCTGTATTAATGTTTTATTTCGTTACAGCCCCTTTTCTTTATGTAACGACCTGTTATCATATATTTTTTCTATAGTTTGGAACTTCATTCTTTCTTCATATAAAAATATGATGTTATGTTTCTTTAAATTAATTCAATTTTTATTAAATGATCAATGCTTTCATCAGATGAAATTGATTTAAACTCCATTAATTGAGAATAATATCTCATACGATTCCAATCCTCTAAACTTGGATATTCAACAAAAAAATCAAAAAGGTTTTTAGACATTGTAATTTTGTATTCCATTTTTTGAAAATCAATACTATCAAAAGACATAATGCAAAATGTTTCCCCATGTCCATTTTCTTTAATTAATTCATATACCGGTAAATAATAGACATAAAGTAATTCAATTTTGTTTGTTTAAAGATATACTTCATTATCTGGTACAAGGTCATACATAGAACAAATGAGTCTACTTCCTTCCTTTATCGGATGTGCAATGCAGACTACACTAGCAATCGGTTTTATCCCACTAATATATTTAACAAATCTTAATTGCTGCTTTGCACTTTGAACTGTTTCTTTTCTTACAATTTGTCTTCCTTTTGCTTCAAATAATGAATAATCGTCATTTTTTCTATTAAATCCCACTAAATCTGGCCCCTTATTAGTTTTAACTACTTTTTTGTACATACTTAAAACTCCTAAATGGACAAGATATTCGTAATCAAATATTTTTCTACTTACCAGTTTGGTTATAAACATTCCAATATAATATGAAATAAAAATTTTTTCACTAGAATCTAAATACTTAATATTATCTGATATAGTGATATAATCATGATCATCAACTTCCAAAGCAGTTTTCAACAAATAATACTTATATTTAATTTCATCAGCTCGTTTGCAGTAACGATTCTTTATCGAAAATGACGGCATTCCACAAGTGACAATATCATATAATAATTCCACGGGTGTAAAAGTTATTTCAGTAATTTTCTTTCCTGATTTTTCAAAAAATTTTTTCTAAATTTCTTGAAAAATCAAAATATTTAATTTCCATTCTATAATTGGAAAACTTATCAAACAATTGCATACCTATATTTCCTCCACAAAAGTCAATTCATCAAACATTCAATAATCATTTCTTTCATTTTATAAAAATCAGATTTATCTATATTCTTAATAATAACATATAGAAGTATAACTTTTCATCTATGAAAATCTATCCTTGTCAAAAATAGTTTTATAAAATAATAACCTTAGATAATTTGAAATTAACGTCACATATATCATAAAATTTCTTTTAATTACATCATGCAATTTATATTTGATCAGATGCTGTCCTTTTCTTATTTAATGATTCATAAATTTG
>CASETM010000069.1 GCA_949290865.1 uncultured Bacillota bacterium | reverse complement strand
ATACTCACCATAAATATTATAACATAAAAGAAAATAAAAAAATAGTAAAAAAAAGAGAAAACACTGATAAAATCAATGTTTTCTCTATATCACTACCTTATAAACTTCCAAACTTTCATGGTGAGAACTTCTAAAGACGGGACTAATCTTTTTTAAAATATTGCATAACGCAATATTTTTTTATTAATGAATGAATTAATAAGTTAAAGGAGTAGTCAAATTTGGTTCAAAGTAGTATAATAATATAAGCAAAAGGAGGAAATTTTTAAAATGGCTAAAAAATATATGTCAATGGATGGAAACCAGGCTGCCGCTCACGTCGCTTATGCGTTTTCTGAAGTAGCAAGTATCTATCCAATAACACCTTCATCGCCAATGGCTGAACATGCTGAAGCATGGGCTGCAAAAGGGATGAAAAATATCTTTGGGTCTCCTGTAAATGTCATTGAAATGCAGTCAGAAGCTGGTGCTGCTGGTGCTGTACATGGCGCTTTACAGGGGGGAGCTTTAGCAACAACTTTTACAGCTTCACAGGGTTTACTGTTAATGATACCAAATTTATATAAAATAGTTGGTGAAAATTTACCTGGAGTATTCCATGTTGCTGCACGTGCTTTGGCAACACGTTCATTAAACATTTTTGGAGATCACCAGGATGTTTATGCATGCCGTCAAACAGGTATTCCTATGATCTGTTCACATTCAGTGCAGGAAGTCATGGATTTAGGAGGAGTTGCTCATTTAACAGCAATCAAAGGATCTGTTCCTGTCATGCACTTTTTCGATGGATTTAGAACATCACATGAAATTCAAAAAGTGGAAGTCATGGATTATGATGATCTGGCAAAATTATTAGATAAAGATGCTTTGGCTAAATTTAAAGCCAATGCGTTAAATCCACATACAAATCCAATTGAACGTGGTGGTGCGGAAAATGATGATATTTATTTCCAGGGAAGAGAAGCCCAGAATCAGCATATTGATGCAGTTATCAATATCGCTGCTGATTATATGAAAAAGATTTCTGAACTGACTGGTAGACAATATGCACCATTTACATATTATGGTGATCCAGAAGCAGATCGAATCATTATCGCTATGGGTTCAGTAACAGAAACGATCAAAGATACGATCGATGAACTGGCAAAAACCGGTGAAAAGCTAGGTTTGGTTAAAGTTCACCTGTATCGTCCTTTCTCAGCAAAACATCTGTTGGATGTTATTCCTGCATCTGCTAAAAAAATCGCGGTGTTAGATCGTACAAAAGAACCAGGATCAGCTGGTGAACCACTTTATCTTGATGTATGTTCTGTTGTTAAAAATGCTGACGTACTGATTGGTGGTCGTTATGGAATGGGATCAAAAGATACGAATCCAGCACAGATCAAAGCAGTTTATGATCATTTGAACAGCGAAAATCCTTTTAATAGTTTTACGATTGGTATCGTTGATGATGTGACACATTTATCATTGCCTGTTGAAGAATTTAACGTGACAGGTGATTATACAGAATGTCTGTTCTATGGTTTAGGATCTGATGGAACTGTATCAGCTAATAAGTCATCAATCAAAATCATTGGTGACCATACTGATTTATATTCACAGGCTTATTTTGCATATGACAGTAAAAAAGCCGGAGGAACAACGCGTTCTAATTTACGTTTTGGTAAATCACCAATTCGTGCAACTTACTATGTTAATAATGCAGATTTTATCTCATGTTCATTAGATAATTATGTATTAAAATATGACATGCTGAAAAATCTGAAAAAAAATGGTGCATTCCTGCTGAATACTGAATTTAGTAAAGACGAAATTGCAGATTATCTGCCAAATCGTGTGAAAAAGCAGTTGTCGAAAAAGAATGCGAAATTCTATATTATCAATGCAAATAAAATTGCTTTAGAAATTGGTATGGGACGTCGTACAAATACTATTCTGCAATCTGCGTTCTTTGCGTTGAATCCACAAATTTTACCTATTGATAAAGCTGTTGAATATATGAAAGAAATGGCTAAAAAATCATACAGTAAAAAAGGTGATGCAATTGTACAGTTGAACTATAAAGCTATTGATGCTGGTAAAGATGCAATCGAAGAAGTTACTGTTGATCCAGCATGGGCTGATTTAACAGTTCAGAATACAAAGAAACTGACTGGCGATGATCATTTTGATAACTTTGTTTCTGTTATCAATGCTTTAGATGGTAATGATCTGCCTGTATCTGCCTTCCTGGATAAACTGGATGGTTCTATGAAATCAGGAATGGCTATCATGGAAAAACGTGGTATTGCGACAATGGTTCCACAATGGAATAAAAATGACTGTATCCAATGTAATAACTGTGTCATGGTATGTCCACATGCGACAATAAGAGCATTCCTGATGACAGATGAAGAAATTAAAAATGCACCAGAAGATATTTCAAATGATGTATTAAAACCTTTAGGTAAAGGTGTAGAAGGATTGTCATACAGAATTCAGGTTTCACCAGATAACTGTGTAGGCTGTGGATTGTGTGTTGAACAATGTTTAGGTAATAAAAAAGGTGAAGCCTTGAAGATGGTTGGTGTTCATGAAGAACTTGCCCATGCTGATCTGGCTGATTATATTTACAATGAAGTTGAATATCGTGATGATAAATATCCAACAAATGCAGTCAAAGGTGTAGGATTCATGAAACCTTACTTTGAAGTATCAGGAGCTTGTCCTGGATGTGGAGAAACACCATATTATAGACTTGTTACACAGCTGTTCGGTTCAGATATGCTGATTGCCAATGCAACAGGATGTTCTTCTATTTATTCAGGATCAACACCATCGACACCATTTACAATTGACAAAAATGGTCATGGACCAGCTTGGTGTAACTCACTGTTTGAAGATAACGCTGAGTTTGGTTATGGTATGAAACTGGCTCAAAACTATAATGAAGCACATATTATTCAGGTCATGGAACAGAACAAAGATAACTGTGAACCTGAATTAAAAGATGTTATTGAAAAGTATCTTTCAATTAAAGGAAATAGAGCACAGGAAAAAGAAATCGTACCAGAACTGCTTCGATTGGTTGAAGCTTCTGCTAATAATGAAATCAAAGAAGTGTTAGATAACAAGGGTCATCTGATATCTAAATCACAATGGATCGTCGGAGGAGACGGTTGGGCATATGATATTGGCTATGGCGGATTAGATCACGTGATCGCTAATAATGAAAATGTCAATATTCTGGTTTTAGATACCGAAGTTTATTCAAATACAGGTGGACAATCTTCTAAATCTTCACAGGCAGGATCAATTGCTAAGTTTACTGCTGGTGGAAAAACAGGAGCGAAAAAAGATCTGGCACAAATTGCCATGGCTTATGGACATGTCTATGTTGCTCAGGTAGCTATGGGTGCTAATCCAATGCAGACAATTAAAGCGTTTAAAGAAGCAGAAAGCTATGATGGTCCATCATTAATTATTGCTTATTCACCTTGTCAGGCCCATGGTATCAAAGGTGGACTGGCAAATCATCAGTTAGAACAGAAAAAAGCAATTGAATGTGGATATTTCAATCTGTTGAGATATGATCCTCGATTGGAAGAACAAGGTAAGAATCCTTTACAATTAGATTCTAAGACACCAAATTTCGAAGGATTTAGAAATTATCTTTTAGGAGAAAACCGTTTCTCACAATTGTTGAAAGTAAACCCAGAACATGCTGAAGAACTGATGGCAAAATGTGAAATGGATGCTAAAAAACGTCGTGATCGTTTGGAAAGAATGGCAAAATAACAGCATTTCTCATTTTGTAAAAAAATGTATAAAAGGGGCTGTAACGAAATAACTTTTTAAAGAGTCGATTTTGTTTCAGCTCTTTTCTTTTTCTGCTTTTAGGCAATAAAAAAACATCTTTTCTCTTTTTCTGGTATCAAGATGCAATATTTTTATTGATTTTTATTCTGTTTTCCCTGTTTTTGGGCGCAATGTCCCTATATCGCTCAGAATCTGTTTTTTTCACGGGCATATCTTTTTAATTGAGAAGCGATTTCTCTCTTTCTTCCTTTTCTTTCTTCAGGCGATATTTATGATATTTCCTTAAATTATAGCCTAAACACACAATCAGAAATTCCATTTTTGCATTTTTCAGCCCTCTTCTCGTGAATCTTGTGAATTTCATATCCTGTTTGATGACCCCAAATGCTCCTTCAGCCTGTATGCTTCTCTGTTTCTTTAATTCCTTTCCGAATTCCGTTGACAGATTTTTATCTACAGCTGCATGGAATTCATCCAGCACTGCATCTCTGCTCACGATTTTCTGATGCTTTTTATTTTTGCAGCATTCACCTTCAAATGGACATCCTTCACAATTTTCCTGACTTCCCATTTTCTGTATGATCCTTAAATATTCTCCTCTTTCGTCATATGTCTCATATCTATTTTGATCAAATATGTGATCTTGTGGACATGCTTTATATCCTTCGTCTGTCGTTTCCCAGTTCAATGTGCTGAACTTTTTCTTTTTGAACTTGGGTTCATTCTTTTTTCCATACATTGGATACTTCATGTACAGCTCCATTTTATGCGTCAAGCAATACATGTAGTTGTCATAGCTTCCATATCCTGCATCAGCCATTGGATAGACAGGATATTCCCCCATATGTTCTTTATATCTTTCCATGAACGGTATGAATGTTTTTACATCTGCTGGTCTT
>CASETM010000068.1 GCA_949290865.1 uncultured Bacillota bacterium | reverse complement strand
ACGTGTCCATAAGGGATTTTCACATTCAGATACGCCTGTACTGCTGCTGTATTCTCCACACCTGTAACCACGTCCTGTAAAGACGGATCTCCATAAGCAATCAACTTGGCGCTGCTGCTCACTGTGGGAATTTTCTTGGTTGCAGATAACTGCACGTTCCCGGCAATCGCTTTATTGGATGTGATGGTCAGTGTATTTCCAGATGTGCTGACTTTCACATCACTGTTAGACGATGTGAAATTGAATTTCGACAGGACTCCATTGGTATCTGTCAGTTTCAGCACATACTGATTTCCGTCCCATTTCAGTTCCTGCGGGGCGCTATCTGTACTGCCGGACGCAAAACTGGGAATGGTTCCATGGCTGACCATACCGGAGATAATCTGGTTATAAGCCGCTGCCACACCGCTGTTTGCTCCGTTTACACAAAGACCATTATAAAATTTAGCGTCCGTCTGAGTGTATGGAGCGGTGGCATTCCTGCACCCGGTCACAATTTCCCATATGACCATCTGTGTCGCAAGGATTTTCTCATCTTCCGTACCGGACAAACTTCCCATGCTGCCCTGTGCGCCATACAGAAGGGCAAGGTTCACAGCGTCCTGCTTTTCTTTCCCTAAGTTGTTCCACACCACAGAAGCGTCCCGCTCCAATGTGTTTCCTGTATGCAGGGTAATTCCCGGTTCAATACAGTAGGCGTTCTCCCCATCCGCATAGATCCGTGTCCGGGCCTCTCCTGCATGTCCACAGGTAATTCCGTTATGGGAAAAGGTCTGCTGATAACGGATGGTATTCCCATTTCCGTCATAGCAGTAAGCAAATGTGATCGTTGCCCGCTCGGACGCAGCCGATACTGTTGCCGCCGGAAGGACGGACAGTGTCGTGACCGCTGCCAACGCCAGTGCGATTCCTTTCTTGAATAACTGCTTGATTTTCTTCACTTCATTCTCCTCCATTTCTAAACCTTTCGGTTCGCATAAAAAAAGCCCTGCTGACTGGCAGGGTTGGGTACTGATCCAGTGGAATGTGGATAGCCACCGGCTCCTTATTCTTCTTTTCGGCTGGTAAACTGCTGGTAATCCGGAAGGGGTAGGGTGTGGGAAGGGGGAACCAGAAAATCGGGAAAACTGGAAAGCCACATAGGAACCCACTTTCCCCCTGGCGTCCTCTTATCTCTCCCGTCCTCTCTCCCGTCTGCGATACAGTTCCAGTGCCTTAATGATTGTGTCCTCCATCTGCTTTGGCGTGGTTCCCGGAGAGAAATATTTGTCAATCCTCTTTTTCGGGATTTTAAACTGCTCCACTTGGTTCGGCTTTTCCTCTATCATAATCGACAGGATCACATCCTCATTCAACTTTCCCGCCTCTGCAAACTTCCGCATTTTAATGGCCTGTGCGTGACTTGGAGTACAATCCTCCTGTTCCATTGTGTCAAAAAGCACCTGCTGTTGTTCTTTCGGCAGGTAAGACAGTTCTACCGCCGGACGCATGGCAATCTTCCCCTCATCCACCATATCCAGAATAGGTGTGATGAGTTCAGTAAGGCGGATATAGCGACGGATTGTCTCTCTGCTTTCGCCCACTTCTTTTGCCAGAACCTCATTTGTTCTTATACCTAAAGAATTTGACACCACTGGTGTCATATTTTTACTAGGGCGTCCTGCTTGTCTGTTCATGGCCTCCAACTTCATTTTATAAGCAAAGGCTTTTTCTGACGGTAAGACTTTCTCCCTTTGCAGGTTAGAGTCCACCATGATAATTGTGGCTTCATCATCTGTCAGATTTCGCACAATACAGGGCATGACCGTTTTCCCGGCAAGCTCACTAGCGAATTTTCTACGGTGTCCTGCCACCATTTCATAACCGCCTTCCGGTTTCGGGCGCACCAGAGCAGGATTGACCACACCTTTCTCCCGGATACTTGCTGCCAGTTCCAACATACTTTCATCTTGCTTTACTTTGTACGGATGATCGGGAAAGTCGCTGATCTCTTCCAGAGGAATGTCTGCTATAAACTCCCGCTTTGCCTCGTCACGTTCCTCCTGTGTGCTAAACAGATCAGCGGCTGCGGGAAGGGGCAATTTTATTTCTCTGCCTTTCGCCATCCCGTATCACCTCCTTTGTAAATGACGCATAGGCTTTTGCCACCGTACCGTTTTTGTCATAGCGGTAAATGCTCTGTCCTGCGGCACTTGTTTCCGCTGCTTTCACGCCAACTGGAATGACAGTCTGGTAAACCTTAACCATTCTCCCATAATTCTGACGGATACTTTCTGCGGTCACACGGGCCAGATTTGTCCGCATATCTGCAAGTGTCAAAAGTACACCGTCCACCTTCAGCGCCGGATTAATCTGCCTTTGCACCTTCCCGATTGTTTTCATTAGCTGTGTCATTCCCTTTGCCGGAAGATACTGGGCCTGCACCGGAACAATCACACTATCAGACGCCGCAAGTGCATTGATCGTAAGCATACCTAAACTTGGCATACAGTCAATCAACACATAGTCATACCCGCTTTTCACTTCATTCAAATAATTTTTCAAAGTAAGTTCCCGGCTCATGGCATTGACAAGCATAACTTCCAATCCTGCCAGTTCAATATTGGACGGGATCAGATCAACGCCTTCCTCATGGTGTAAAATTCCGGCGTGGCTATCCATTTCCCGGTCAGCCACAATCCCCTCTAACTGTGTGGCAAGTGTCACAGAAAGGTTATCCTGCTCTGGCCATCCTAGTGAGGTTGTCAGATCGCCCTGTGGATCAGCGTCCACCAGAAGAACCTTCTTCCCTTCTCTGGCAAGCCCGATTCCTAAGTTGACGGTTGTAGTGGTTTTCCCCGTTCCGCCTTTCTGGTTGGCAATCGCAATTACTTTGCAATTCGCCATAACGGTTCCCTCCTTTCCTAAAATTTAATAGCCATCTTCCCGTGTAGGGAAATGGCTATGTATAAAAATGGGTATGAAAAAAGCCGGATGATTTTCGTAAATTGAAAACCTTCCGGCTATGTATTTCTGTATTCAATTATTAGTATAAAAAGAGTAATTGATCAAAAGTTATCTTATAAGGACATCCGATACTATCTCCTTTATTTGTTCATCAGCATACCCAGCATAGCGTAATATAATGCAATAATTAACATGTTCTACAAAGCGAACTGCATCAATTGTTTTTATATCTGGTTGATACTCTCTCTTTTCATGTGCCAATTCATTACGCCATAAATTAGCTGCTTTTGCCAAATCAGAAATATCCTCTCCGAACCATTCTGAAAGAACCGATTTTAGAGGCGGCCAATTTAAATATCCTTCATATACTTTCATAATTTTTTCTTCAAGCGATATTTGTGGTCTTAATGATTTTTTGAAATCTTTTGCTTTTTTCTTCTTTTTCCCCGTAACAGTTTTGATATATTCCTCAACAAGGACTTGCATATCATTTAAAAATTCAATCGTTTCATTTGACGATATTTCAGGTAGTAAAGTTCTTACATAATATTCAAAAGCTGCTGTTATATGTAAGCTTTGTTCTAAATCAATAAGATTTCTATATTTAAAAGAAGGATGTATACTACTTCCGTTAACAATAGCAGTCCCCTCAGCTGATTGCTCCAAAAACATCTGAAATAATTCTTTAAGATTAGTTGAAAACAGTCTGCTATTTAGCACTTTTTTAATTTTCTTTTCATCTTCCAATGGCTCAAGATATTTCTGTGAAAAAATAATTTCTTGTTGTGTATAGCCAACCACTTCAACTATTTTTCCATTTTTGTTTCGTTTTCTCGGATATTCTCCAATAAGTATCGCACTCCTTAATCCGATATTCTGTCTGTTGCAAACGAAGACAAAAAACGACCTTACTCCTTCATACAACCCTTTCAGATAATCTAAATTTGCTGTTTTAGGAAATTTCAAAGAAATCTCTGATATAGTCTTAGCAGTATTTCTAACATTTGTAGTTCCTTCCATTTTGGTATCAAAAGAAACATAGACTTCTGTATCAGCATATTTTACATCAAAACTATACAAAGACTCTTTGAGCCTTGAAAAAACGACTTCTTGCTTTGTAACTGTTGCTCTGCCTATGGATGGTATAAAATAGTCCAACTCCGGAAATTGTAGTCGCATTTCTGTATATTCACTGTGCTCTTGAAAGTTTTCAATAAAGAAATCAACGGATCTTATCTGATTAAAACACGATACATATTTAGGAATTCCATTTTCAATCTCCATAATACTGTTTGTAAGAGGGACACTTAATTTAAATAAAATATTTCCCCCTGTCATCATCCCTAATTTTTTTCCAAAAATTATATCCATATCTTCTGGAACCGTAATGATTCTATTCCTTATATATATATTAATATTCTCAGTATCCGCATCATAACAAAATGGAAAATCATATCCACATATTTCCGTAGTTCCGCTTAACTGTTGAGACATATTATTTTCCCCTTTTTAATCTTTAAGTTTTCAAGAAAATTGGATAGCCGATAGGTTTAGCATTTACACCCCAATCTACTATGTATTAAAATCCTATCCCTGCTCCACATCTATATCTGTTATTGTTCCATAGAAATTATTTGTATAATTATTAATTACCTGTGTACTTTGTGCAGTTTGTTTTTCAACTTCAGTAAAAGTCATGCCGTCCCCTACTATTCCATTTTCTTCCAACAGTAATGCCCAATCTAATATTTTATTTCTTACTGTGCTCAGTATCCTATATAATTCACTTTTAGAAGAAAAAAACTCAAACTTTGTCGGCAAATTATCAGAATTTTCATTTAACCAATCTGCTATTTTTCCATTAACGGATGAACTTATAGTTGCACCTTTACATGAAGTATATAAATCTTGTATAGCAGAAATAGGTGTTGGTATTGGCATTTTAGAAATAAAATCTGCTATTTCTGCTGACACTACCACAGGTATCCAGCCATGATAAGGATTCCATGCTCGTACTTCTCCAACCATATAACGATATTTAGGAACTTTTTCGTCATATCCATTTTGCTCTTGTCTTAACCACTCTTCAAATTCTTTTAAGTTGAGCTTTTTGGCTACTAAATATGCTTTTCTCATTAAAGATTCAATAGAAATACTTTCATCCAGTGCCTCTCTTTGAAGTTCAATTATTATTCCCATATCTAATCCCACCTATACCATTGGCAATAAACTGGCAATACCCGAAGCAATAACGCTGCCTGCTACACCTAAAGACAAATTCTTAATATCTCCTAACAATACTTTGATTTTTGATGGGTTCTCTTTTTCTTTCAGTAATCTTTCGATTTCGGAAAGTTTGTCCCTCATTTCACTAGCCAATTGTCCATATTCTTCATCAAACATTGGATCATACTTTTTTATTTTTCTTATAATTTGAAAGATTTTCTCATAATCAAATTCTTCTGAAACATTTTGCTTTTGATTCGAATTTACAGTGCCTTGTTGAATTTGAATCCCGGTTACATTTCCATAAAAATTGTTTGTATTATTCATATTTTTCTGCACCTCCCTTTCTAGCATACTACCTTTCTCCTTAAAATAATCTATTCCATCCATTGTTAAAATAACTTCCACTTCTCCACTCACGCAAATATTGCTTTGTGTACTAATACAATTATGTAATTTCAAATCATCCATGATATTATAAATGTTCATTCTAATGTTTGGAATGCTATTAAACATATCAACAGAACCTACAATTGTATCCTTACCTGTTTCATTGCGCTTATCTAATACTATTTTCAAAAATACTTCGCTATCTTTACGCAATTCTGTACTCCCCCTCTCAATAATTTGACGTTTTAAACTATGTTCCAATTCGTTTTGGATCTTTTTGATACCACTTTTATTTAATTTTATTGATATTGCCATTTTATTCTCCCATCACACTAATGTAATTTCCATTACGAATTTTTCCTGCAAAAAGTCACAAAATCATTTTGTCCGCCTGGTATCATCCAGTCCGTTTAGTATCGTTCTGTCCACAAAATCTGGACGGAACAGCACGAAAACACACCAGATATACCTCATTTTCCGGCTCCGGCACACTAAAAAACAAAATAATCACCATATAATTCAATCCTATTACGAATCATGATCGGTATAAAAATAAGATCACCACTATAATAAATAATCAACATCATCCATAGCCATTGCATCGATACATTCACTTCATAAAAAAAAACACAAAAGCGGTAAAGCATTGTATAATATGAAAATCAGAATAAACCACACCGCATTTTTCCCATCAAAAACTATCATATTTTCATCTTTACTGTTCATAAAAATACTCCTCCTGCCAGATCATTATCGATGAAAGAGAAATCTCAGTAATCTATTTTTAGGTATAACTTCAAACTTCATATCTTTTAACTGTTCTTTTAAAACCAGATACATATTTTCATCATAGCCAAAATCATCAATGACCCTGATATCAATCTTATCTTTTTTCTTTTTTGATTTTTCCTTCATGATCTTAACCATTTCCAGAGAATAAGAACATATATGGATACCTTCAACATATGTCTTTGTCAAGATTCTGTCAATATCCAAAATTTTCATTTGCACAGAAACCAAGGCATCCATTCCACTACCTTTTCTGGTTAGAAAATTTCTTTGTATCATGATCTGATCATAAAACTGATAAGGTGCAAAATTAACGGTGATACCATCGATAAAAGCATCGATCCCATAATCTGTATACGTTCGATTATAACTTAGATCCTTTGAATCTACGTAAGGAATTTTATATTTATTTAAAAATTCTCTTACAAATATCATATCTTCCTGATACACGATCATATCGATATCCAAGTGTTCTCTTTTTGATGTTGTTTGACTCACAATATATGGTACAGTTCCACCTGCTAGAATTATTCTGTTCTTTAGCAGTTCCTGCTGATTCAATTTGAGAATTAAACTTTTCACTTCCTGATAATGACTTGCCATATGCTTTACTCCTGACAGTTTTATTTTATTAAGCATTTTTTCAAAAAAAGTATAAAACGAGTTTCCTGTTTCTAATATCATTATAACACAAAATTGAAAATTACTCTTTTTATCAGTTGACAATGATACGATGATAAGTTATATTGATATTGTAAGGTGGTTAGTTACTTGACTAACAAACTAACTAATAAAGAGGTGATTTCATTGAACATTGATTCTCGTTTAGACAAACCCATATTTATTCAAATTGCCGAACAGCTTGAGGATGCTATTTTCACTGGTATATATCAGGAAGAAACAAAAATTCCTTCTACCAATGAAATAGCTGCTTTGCTCAACATCAATCCTCATACTGTTTTGAAAGGAATGAATATCCTGGTTGGTGAAGAAATCATATACAAGAAAAGAGGTTTAGGTATGTTTGTTAAAGAAGGTGCAGTCAAAAAAATACTTTTAAAAAGACAGGGACAGTTTTATGATCAGTTTATTGCCACACTGATCGAAGAAGCAAACAAACTCAATATGACCAAAGAAGAAGTTATTTCGTTAATTGAAAGGGGTTATCATCATGAACGCAATACAAATTAAAAACATCACAAAACAATATAAAAATATTACTGCTCTAGACAATATATCCTTCTCTTTTGAATATGGCAAAATCTATGGTTTTTTAGGAAGAAACGGTGCTGGAAAATCCACTTTGATCAATATCATCGCCAATCGTATTTTTGCTGATAAAGGAGAAATACAGATTGATGGCATTCCTGTCAATGATAATATGCTCGTTCATGAAAAGATTTTCTGCATGAGTGAAGCAGATCTGTATGACCGTCATCTTAAAGTCAAAGAGCATTTTCAATGGATCGATCGCTTTTATGAATGTTTTGACAAAGAAAAAGCATTTGCGATTGCTGATATGTTTAAACTCAATACTGAAAAAAAACTGAAAGAACTGTCAAAAGGCTATCAGTCAATTTTCAAACTGACAGTTGCACTGGCTTTAGACGTTCCTTACATTATTTTTGATGAACCGGTCTTAGGTCTGGATGCCAATCATCGTGAACTATTTTACGAACTGCTTTTAAAAAAATATGAAAACAGTGAACAGACGATCATCATCGCCACGCATTTGATTGAAGAAATTGCCAATATTATTGAAGAAGTCGTTCTCATTGATGAAGGAAAGATTTTACTGCAGGAAAATATCGATACATTAATGGATATGGGATATTCAGTTTCTGGTCAAAAAGAAGCTGTTGATGCTTACTGCCAAGATAAAAATGTTATCGGCGATGATGAATTAGGAAATCTCAAAATTGCCTATATTCTCGGTGAAAAGACACCGCTTTCTCCAGAAAGCAACTTATCATTTTCAACAATGAATCTACAGAAACTGTTTGTAAAACTGACAGAGAAAGGAAATCACTAATATGAAAAACTTAAAATCTATCATTCAGTATGAATGTTCTACATCATTGCGTTATGTCTGGATTTTCTATGCGATCCAGTATATGATCGTTGCATTTATTACACTCACTATTGGTTTGGTATTAGGATCTTTTGAAGATGTTGGTACCAACGGTTTGGAAATCAATACCTTGGTCTATGTTGGTATTATTGGTATTCTTGGTTTCCATGATGATTTTAAAATGCTGATACAAAACGGCTTTTCCCGTCGCTATATTTTTATCGCTACGACCTCGATGTTCTGCTTCATTTCAGCAGTCATGGCACTGGTTGATACAGCCGTTGGCAATCTGATTCATATGTTCAATCCCAATTATTCTTCTGTCTATGGTGCCATCTATGGCTATAATCACATTCTTATGAACTGGATATGGTTATTTCTGCTATATAGTACTGTGTGCTGCTTATTCTTCTGTATCATTCTGACACTCAATAAACTGGGCAGGCTTCTTTCTATTTATCTGGGTATTATTATTGGTGGTCTAATATTGCTGATCATTGCTTTATTCCGCTATGTTCTTACCAGAGATATGATCACAGAAGTTATTCAGTTTTTGATGAAAACGATGGGATTTATGGGCAATGGCACGATCAATCATATGTTGCCAGGTTTTACTTTTCTGATCCTTATTATTCTACTGGCATCAGGATGCTATCGTATTATCCGTCAAACTGAATTAAAATAATATCATTTAAAAAAAACAAGTTATCTGCCATAGAGCGAATAACTTGTTTTTATTCTTAAAGTCTGGTTTTTCTAAATAAAAACAATGATACGATCAAATGAACAACAATAAGCATGAAAGTTATGATCACAGGATAGTAATAACTTATTTCAATTTGAGGCATCATCAATAAAGTGGAATAGTTTAACAATGAAGCAGGAACATACATCGTCAATTGAGGAAACAGCCCCAGTAAATAAAACCAAAAAAAACATAGACCCGTAAATAAGATAACCATTGAAAGTGATCTAGTCATAACAGAAGCCAGAAGGATCAAAGAACAAAGATACAGTCCTAAAAGATAAAAACAGAACATGGTAAAAAACAACTGAGCAATTAACGCATTATCCCAAAAATAATCAGTATAAATATAGGTAATCAAAAAACTTAACAGACATCCAATAGTCCAAAACAAAACTAAAACACTCATTTTAGAAAGAAGAATATTTTTTCTTTTCAAGCCTTTAGATACCAGAATGACCAATGTCCCTCTTTCATATTCTGAAACCAGAATATTACTAAACATGACCACAAAAACAATCAGCATCATCGTCATATTTTTAAAATACTGTGTCCATGACATTACAGCATCAACCTGTATCTGGCCGATATTGATTCCTGTTTCAGCAAGATCGTGCGAAAACATTTCAATAAACCACGGTGTCAGCTTCGCCAGGGCAGGAGAAATAATGCCCACCATACAAAATAAAATGATGATTACAATTCCTTTATGACTTTTTATCTGTTCTAGAATATCTTTGCTTAAAAACACTTTATACTGTTTCACTTTCCTGTCACCTCCAAAAACAGCTCTTCTAAAGACGATTCAAGCCGTTCTATTTTTTTCACACTTATCTCTTGTTCAGCTAAAAATCTCATGATTGAAAGCATATGGGTATACTCATTTTCTATAAAATATATCATCATTCCTGATGATACAGCATCAGGAAAATATTGACAGATTCGATTCATATCTTCCCTGTTGTCAAATTCAATACATATTTTATTGCCTCTTCGAAAATTTCTGATATCCGGCAATGTTCCCTGCCATACAATTTTGCCTTTATCAAGCAATGCAACACGATCACATATGCGCTCAACATCCGATAAAATATGCGTTGAAAACAGGACTGTTGTTGTTTCTTTGACACTGTAAAGAATATCCAGGATATCTTTTCTTCCCGTTGGATCCAAAGCTGAGGTTGGCTCATCACAGATCAGCAGTCGTGGTGAATTCAACAATGCCTGAGCTATTCCTAATCTTTGTTTCATTCCTCGCGAAAAAGTTCTGATACTTTTGCGATTGTTTTTCAAGCCCACCAGATTCAACAATTCTTCAGCTTTTGCTTTGATCTTGACTTTTTCCATTCCTGTCAGTTCTCCACAAAATTGAAGATACTGATATGCCGTCATAAAGCCATAAAATTCAGGAACATCTGGAAGATAGCCAATGTACTGGCTGGTCGTATTCTCACCATAACAAACCTGGTTTCCATTGACCATGACCGTCCCCTGCCATGCTGGCAGCAAGCCAGCAATCACTTTCATCGTTGTTGTTTTTCCTGCACCATTTTCACCAATAAAGCCAAAAACAGAATGTTCAGGAACCGATAGATTTAAATGATCAATAACATGATGATTCCCAAATTGAACTGTCAAATCTCTTATTTGTAAAATATCCATCACTCATCCTCTTTTCCAAAAATAAAATAAAGAACTGGTCCAATAAACTGTATTCCAATAATGACAATGATACACCATATCCATCTTGTTCCATGTTTATAACTGTCATGCGTAAAAATATGCCACAACGTATAACCAAGCAAAATCATTTCAACGATGATCAAAGGAATCAGAAAAACCAGAAATTCTTCTATATGAAAATGACTCATACGATCAGCTCCTTTATCTGTAATTTCAGCATTTGAAATCTGTCACTTTCTCTTAAACAGTCAAAAACAGGATTTTCCAATGATATTTCAACATCTTTCAGTACACTTTTTCTATCACGTGGTGGATGTGCCCCTAAATCCAGGCTATCTATCCATTCATCGATTTTATGGAAATAATCATCACCATGAAGACAGATCATATCTTCGCTTAATAAAAGTTTTAGCGTACTGACATATTTTTCTAAATGATCCAAAGCACATCCTTTATTATCAAAATGCAGATAAACAAGTGCTGTCTGATATTCAAATGAACAGACAATATTGGCATTTAAACGATCAATGTGATAAGTATCAATAACACTTTCAATGCGAGAAACCGTTTTTTCAAAAGCAGAAATATCATTTTTTTGCATAAAAACATACTGTGCAGCAATGCCAATGAAAGATACCAGATGCTGATACATGGCAATTTGGGCAAAACTGCAGGCTTTTGTCATGTCATCTTTCATTAGATATGCCATGATCATTAAAATATCACTTTGATTTGACAGTCGACTGGGATTTGTTTCATATTCCAAGGTTTTAATGGCAGTTTCATAATTTCCCATCTGCAATTGAATCATCGTCTGAAAAATCCTGGCATCATGACAGATCTTGATATCATCACAGTCATCGATAATATGCTGACACAAATGATCAATATCATCGAGCACTGTCATGGCCTGATCTTTTGCCAACTGGTAATGATTGAAAAGAAGAATACACATCTGAAGAATAAAAGGATAACAGGCATAATACTTCTTAATTAGCAGCTTCAGTTCAATTTCAACCTCCTTATATTCTTTTGTCGCAAAATCATTAGAAAATCTAACATATATTCTTTGTATCTGTTCTTTAGACAGTTCAGGAACATAACCAATAAGTTCATCAATGGTTACATCAAAATAGGCAGCGATTACCGGCAAGATTGTTATATCAGGTTTACTGACATCTTTTTCCCATTTTGAAACTGATGCTTTGGTCACTCCCACAAAATCAGCCAACTGCTGCTGAGTGATTTTCTTTTCATGTCTCAGTCGTACCAGATTATCAGCAATTTTCAATGTATTCATAAACTATCCTCCTTATCATCATTATAGAATGCGCATATTTCGCATTCAATGGAACGAAACGCGACTTTACGAAATAAAATCAACTATCAGGAAACCAAAAAACTCATAGAGAAAATATTCTCCATGAGTTTTCATCTTTTTTAAAAAAAACAATCATTCCTATTCCCATCAAAAACAAAAGCAACAGTGTAACAATTACTTTTGTCACCACAAAACGACCATCAGCAATCGCAAAAAGATAATAAATACTGTCTTGAGAGATAATCTGACTTTGACAGCATGACCAGTAACTGATAACAAAGAGATAGCCAGCAAGAACATGACGTGTCAACATTGTTATAAACAGGCTCATGATCCCTAATGTTGCTGTATATATGATTGTACAGCTAACATATATTCCATAAGGAAACTGACAGCCATGATATTTCATCACATATGCAAATCCAATGATCATACATATAAGCATGACCAGCGCCAAGCACAGACGAATCATAACTGTATGTGCATATGACCAGCTTTTAGAATAAATAATTTCCCCGATATCTGGATTCATTTCTGGTGCGACCACCGGGACAAAAAGGATCATTGCCATTAACGAAAAAGTCTGCGACAGACACTGTGCTGACTGAATCGCATCAAGATGAGCAATTCCTCTGATCACTGGTATCACCAAAAGATAGCCAGCAGCCAGAAACAGACTATAGCGAAAAGTGAGCCAAAAATCTTTTTTTAAAAAATCCATACCATTTCTGATACCTGTCATCATTATTGAAATATCCTTTGCATTTTTTTGATAAAAATAAACCGCCAATAGCATGAATACAATAGCTAACAGCAGCATGATTCCCCTGTTAAGCCAGATAATTTCCCAATCCTGGCGAATGATCTGAGCACCATTTAACATATTATGGCGAATCATTAATGTATACACCTTTGTATCACCGGACAATCCGGTTAGCGATGTATCAATAAACCACCGGACAAACTGTCCAACAATAGCCAGATGCGTACCGGTCAAAACGGTAACAAATGTGGCTAGCCCTATAACGACCAAAGCTGTTGGCAGCAGCCATCACAAAATATATTTAACAAATGCCAGAACATCAATAGCTACTCCTGTTTCAACACTGTATTTTATCAGCAAAAACAGTGATTCAAAGCTTAAAAGGATGACTGGTACCGTGACCGCAGTTAGAAGCGCTAAAGTTCGCATCGTTATCAGTTTTACAGGTTTTGTCTGTTTGACATAGATTATTTCATTCATTCTAAATCTTCGATCTTTAAGATAAAGCATCACCACAAGAAACACTGGATAAAAACCAATGATCCTTGTCATATAGTCACAATACAGTCTGGCAAAAGCAATACTGACCCTGTCCTCACTGATCGTCTGCTGATATTCAGCCATCGCCTCTTCATAAGTCATTTCCGCCTGACCATAATAAGTCAGCAGCATATCCTGCGAATAATAAGAACCCCTGCCAATGATCTTTTCTGCCTTTTTCATCAGTTCTTTAAAGCGCTGATAAGAAACCTGACTGACAAACTGGCTTGTATGACTTTCCTGACTTTCTGACTGAATGCGATAGCCACCATCACTGCTTTCGGTTAATTCTTCATTGATATGAATGATATTGCCATTGACAGCTGGAAAATAACCATCGGGCAGGTTTTCAATCTGATTTTCTGATAGTCCGGTCACCTCTTCGATGATTGCCAGAATTTCTTTCTGTTCATTCTCATCTAAAACAACTTCTTTATAATAGTGAAATGGATATGTTGCATAAGAATTATTTAAGTATTCCATGATCAGTTTATCGGTGGCACCACACATAATTTTCTCTGGTACTTCTTTTTGTTTCCAGCCATAATGATCATCACCTTTTTCTGGTTTTGTCAGAATTGAGGTTTGTGAAACAACATCTGAAAATGACTGTTTCCCTTGTGCGCCTTCAATCTGACTGGCTGTTATGCCATAATAATTTTCATACCAGTTAAAAAGCAGAATTCCCAGAAATAAAAGATAAACAATACTAAAACACACTTTTTTCAGTTCTTTCAAATACAGCATTTACTCAACCTCCCTTGCTTTGTGTTTAGACATGATATACATATAGCTGTCTTCTAAAGTTGGCTGACAGGCCAGCCAGTGAGACTCAGGCTGCTTTTCACAAATAAAGCGACAGGAAATGGCTTTTTGATGCTGATGAATACTGATGATAGTATGTTGCTTTTTAAAATCATCTAGTTCATCCGCAAAAATGGTGACAGTATATATCTTTCCTGCTGCCTTTTGAATCAAAATATCGATATCTCCGTTAAAAATGATCTGGCCATGACATAATATCGCCACATCACTGCAGGTTGCTTCAATATCACTAGCAATATGCGTTGATAAGATCACAATGCGTTGCATGGCCAGTTCGACCAACAGATTGTAAAAATGCAGTCTTTCTTCAGTATCCAGTCCCGCAGTCGGTTCATCAATGATCAGGATAAGAGGATTATTCAACAGTGCCTGAGCAATTCCTAAACGTCGTTTCATTCCTCCAGAAAGATTTTTAAAACGTTTATGCTTTTGGCCTTCTGAATGAACCATTTTTAAAGACTATTGATACGGGTTTTTCTTGTTTTACGGGGAATCTGAGCCAGAATTCCCAGATAATCCAGGACTTCATAAACGCTCATATGCGGATATACGGAAAACTCCTGCGGCAGATAGCCAATGATCTGACGGATCCGCTGGCTGTCTTGAAGGTCGATCCCATCCATTTTGACATATCCTTCCGTTAATGGTAACGTCGTTGCCAGAATACGCATCAAAGTGGTTTTACCAGCACCATTTTCACCTAACAGACCATACATACCTGTCGGAATATGTAGACAGATATCATCCAGTATTTTTTTGTTGCCATATTTTTTGCTTAAATGTTCGATTTGAATCTCCATAAAAAAATCTCCTTTTTTCACCTTAAGGAGATTATTTCATATAAATGTCAATTTTCAGCCAAGTGTTTATTTTTTATCTGGACAGTGACCTTGGCACCACGATCACTGTTATTTTCCAAAAGCAGTTGACCACCCATCTATTTACATAAGATCTGACAGATCGATAAGCTAATACCAAAACCACCATGGCTTGCTGATGTGCTGTAAAAAAATGACGTTGCATTTTTCAGATCCTGTGATGAAAACCCATTACCATCATCTTCAATGATCACAAAGAAATCATCATGATCTTCATAAACTGTCATTTTGATCATGATCTGACAGTAGCGTAAAGCATTATCAAAGATATTTTCCAGTATTTTTGTAAACATTTCTTGATCAGTACATATCATCGATGAAACACTTAGATCCTGCAGTTGAAAAATACAGTGGTGCTTTGATGCAATTAAAGTAAATTCACGCTGGAGTTCATTGAGATATTTTTTTAGATCAAATGACCGATCATTGAGTTTAACATCATCGATTTTTTCTATATTTCTAATACTTGTCGCATATCTTTCCAAACGTTGGGTCGCCGCTTTGATATTTTGAACTGTAGAAATCAATATATCATCATTTAATTTTTGCTGTTGCCCGACTTTTTCCAGATAATCAAGATATCCCATGATAACGGTTAAAGGGGTCCTTAGATCATGTGCAATCGATGCTGTTAAAGCTTTACGCTCTGCCAGCATCTGCCATAGCTGCAAATAACTTTTCTGTAATTCATTTTTCATGCTTTCAAAAGCCGCACACAATTTCCCCAGTTCATCTTCACTTTGATATGTCAGCGAAAAATCCAGATCTTCATTGGCAATATGCTTAACACCTTCATACAGATGAAGTAACGGCATTTTGATTTTGAGTTTATAATAAAGTTTCGCCATCAAAATCGAACCAATGATAATATACAGAAAAGGCAGCATGATGATAAAAATATTTGCCATCCAGTATAGGTAAAGATCACGACCGCTTAATGCTTCAAATTCATATCCCTGCGGATCGACCAATGTCACCCCATAATCTATTCCTTCATTTTGTATAGCATAATCATAGATATGGATCGATCGCTGTTCGAGAATATGTTCTTTCCAGGCATTGAGTGGCAAAACGGTCACTATGGTCATCATCAAAACGATACCAATATAAACTATCGCAAAAAGAATCAACGATTTTTTAATGAAATATTTTTTACATATGTCCTTATTTTTCCCATTTATAGCCGATCCCCCAAACTGTTGTAATATATGGCTCATCACTCCAGACAGCAATTTTCGCTCTGATCTTTCTGATATGTTCTTTGACAACAGTGTTATCTCCCTGACCATCAATACCCCAAATCTGCTGATAAATCTTCTCTCTATCAAAAACCTGTCCTGCATTCATCGATAATAACTGGATAATTTCAAATTCTTTTTGGGAAAAGTCTAGACGCTGTTCATTTATGTAAACACTGCGTTCCAGATAATCAATGATCATTTCTTTAGAAAATCTTATTTTCATTTTAGTACGACTTCTTTCTTCTCGACGTAAATGAGCCGAAATTCTTATCAGAAGTTCGTCGATGGCAAACGGTTTTGTTATATAGTCATCACCACCAGCAATAAAACCATTGATTTTATCTTCCTGCGTCACTTTAGCAGTTAAAAATATGATAGGAACAGAAACATACTGCCGAATTTTTTGACATAGTTCCAGACCACTCATCCCTTCCATCTGAATATCCAGTAAAATCAGATCAGGGGTACTGGTAAGTTTGTTCAAGGCCTCTTTACCGTTTACTGCTGTATCGACAAGATAATTTTCCCATTCCAGCTGCAGTTTCAGCATATCCAAAATTGCCTGATCATCATCAATGATTAGTATCCTGTACATTGATTTCATTATATCCACTTCCTTTTTGTTATTATATATCAAAAAACTGTCAATTTTCTGTCAATAAATCATCATATCTTTTTCTTACAAAAAAACCTCCCGTTGTTTTAAACAACCGGAGGTAGCTGACTAATCTTATTGATCACAAAAAATCAAGAATGTTTGACTGTATAAATTTTCACACAAGCCAGATAACCGATGATATTCAATAAGAATGCTGTCATAATACCAATGATCAGCCAGATATTCTTGGAAATCAGCAAAAGTTCATTAATGCCAATCGCAAGATGAACAAAAACATAAGATAAAGCAACAATGATAAGAAAAATCATATAAAATATCGTTCCTCTTTTATTACCCAACAGAAAAAATCCTATATTGTTAATGGGCGTCATAATAAAAGAAATAACCAGACCAGCAACCCAGATGCCTAGTGCTGTCTTTAAATCTATGAGCTGAAAAAGTAAAGAATACACAAGAGTTACCGGTAAAGAAAACAGCATATTCGCTAAAAGTGATAAAATAACTGTGCTCATGATCTTGGCCTGAACAATTTCTTTTCTTGTGATTGGAAAAGACAGTAAACGCTGATCATATTTACATATTTCATCCTGCTCAAGAGAATACTGTAATGTACAACAGCCAATCATCGGTATAACGATTACAACCGTTAATACCAAACTATAAAGATTTTTCCAGGCAAAGACCATCACAATCAAACAGATAAATGCAAAAATCATACCTATCATATTTTTTCTTAAACAAAAACTTTCATAAAAATCCTTGATAATAATCCCTTTCATACTAATTCACTCCTTTAGCATAGAAAATCATGATTTCCTCGATCGTTGGTCGCTTTATTTCCAGGTCCTGAAATGTTTTTTGAATTGCCAGACGATTGCTGACCAGAATAGAATAACTGTATGGTTCTTTAATATAAGCCACTACATCATCTGGATCTAATGTATCCAGCAATTCTTGTCTTGCATGAATAATGCCAAATTCTTCATGAAGTTCTTCATAAGATTTCATAAACAGCAGCTTGCCCTGATGCAGATAGGCAATATAATCTGCAATCTTGTCAAGATCACTGGTGATATGTGATGAAAGCAGCACCGTATGATCCTCCTGTTGCGTAAAGTCACGAATGATTGACAAAATATCATCCCTGACAACAGGATCAAGGCCACTAGTTGCTTCATCTAAAATAAGCAGCCTAGCTTCATGACTGAACGCTATCGCAAATTCCAATTTCATTTTCATTCCTCGAGAAAAGGTTTTGAGTTTTTTCTTTTCGGGCAGACCAAAATATTCCAGATAATACTGATAGGTATCCTGATTCCAGTTATGGTATGTCTGACTTAACAGATGACCGATAAACTTTGGTGTGAATTCCAGATTGTAATGAAGAGAATCAAAAATAACTGCAATCTGTTCTTTAATATCTTTTTCATGTTCGTCCAGTTTTTCTCCTAGTACCTCCAGCTGGTCATGATCAGAAGCCAAGATTCCAACGATTGTATTGATCAGTGTTGACTTTCCTGCTCCATTTTCTCCAATTAAACCGACTATCGTACCCATAGGTACCTTCAATGTCACTTTGTCTAATAAAAAATCATCATATTTTTTAGAAAGATTTTTTATTTCAATTGCATTTTTCATCATCATTCCTCCTGATACAGGTATTGCAGCAAGGTTTTCAGTTCCTCTATAGCAATACCATTCTGTCTTGCCAGAATACAGACATCGCTCAACATTTTCTCAATCCTTCTTAAGTTTTCCTCTTTGATAAAATCCTGATTCGCTCTGGCAACATAGGCCCCTTTAGCGGGAATAATCGTAATAAATCCGTCTTTAGCCAGTTCTTCATACGCTCTTTGCGTCGTAATAATACTGACATGAAGATCTTTTGCCAGTTTGCGCATTGATGGCAAAGGATCGTCTGCTTTCAGTGTTCCCTTCATGATCATTTCTTTGATTTGCATCACAATCTGTTCATAGATTGGCTGGGAACTCGTTTGGCTTAATATAATTTCCATGAAAATTCACCTCATCATATATACTGTATATATCTTACATATACAGTATAACTTATTTCTGTCTATACTGTCAATATATAATATATACAGTTTATTTTTTATGAATACGAACCAGGACATATTCACTGTGATGTTCCGTCCTAACCGGAAAGCCCCAGCCTCCTGCACCTGATGAATTGATCGCTGTCATTTGCTGATAAAGCTTTTTTCCATAATTCAGTTCATTAACATGCAGCCATTCATAAAAGAAGTAAAGCGGGAAAATCTGACCAGCATGCGTATGTCCTGATAGATGCAGATCAACATCATATAAAGCATTTTCTGACAGTTCTTCAGGTCGATGATCAAGAACGATCTGATAATGATTGTTATCCTCTGATAAAAGAACCTGCTCAAGGGATTTTCTTTGTGCAAAGCTGACATCCAAACGTCCGGTCAACATGATTTCCTGATGAAAGCAGATACTTTCATCTGCCAGTACAGTGATATGTTGCTTTTCAATAACTGTTTTCAGCCAGTCAAAAGTGATCTCGTGATGACAGGCATAGTTTCCAGTGTCATGATTGCCAAAAACATAGTAAAGCTGACTTTGTTTTGACAAAGAACCCAAAATAGCGAAGACCTCTTTTATTTCTTTTTTATCTGTATGTTCATCAACGATATCTCCACATAAAACAATCAAATCAGGAGCATCATGACTGATTCTTTTAACCAGCTGTTTAAGTTTAGATGCATTCATCGTTGCTGGATAATGCAGATCTGATATCATTACCAGCGAATAATCTTTCGATAATGCCTTATCGGTATAGACATCATAAACTGTTTGTTGAATATTTTTCATATTCTTTTCACCATATATAACTGCTAAACTGGAAATCAGCAATGACAAAACAATCATTACTGACATCAGCTTTCTCGATACAGCTAAAAAAGACAACTGGTGACTGATTAGATAAAAAAGCAGATAAATGCCAGCAAAATAAATTTCAAAAATAAACATGGCACTTTCCATATTACTTACTGGCAAGGCAAAAACCAGACTCACCAAAAGACAAATAACTTTATGATCAATAATTCTTTTTAAGATCCAATGATAAAAAACAAAATATAAAATAAATAAACTAAACGATGCTCCGATTTCCAGCATTTCCATCACCTCTTTATTTATCTTAAAAAGAAAGATAAAATAAAAAGAGGTAGAAAAACTAAACAAAATCTAAAAAAAAACAGAATCATCCATAATGGATCATTCTGTTATTTTAGGAAAGTTAATGATGACTTTAAACACATCACAGTCAATATCCAGTGAGAATTCTCCCCCCTGTACTTCGGTAAAACTTCTGGCAATTGCCAATCCCAAGCCGCTTCCCTGCTTAGAACGTGATTTATCGCCACGGACAAATCGTTCCATGATTTCTTCTGATGTAAAGTCCATCGCCACTTCTGAGATGTTGGTTATAATAATCTTAACATCATGTTCTTCGTCTTTGACCGTAACATAGGCACGGCTATGCGGCAAAGCATACTTGCTGATATTCATCAGCAGATTTTCAAAAATTCGATATGTTTTCTGGCTGTCCAATTGCAAAACAATTTTGTTTTCTGGATATTTTCTAATAACTGTCAGATCTTTTTCTGCAAAGAATTCTTCACTTTGCATATAAACCTGTTCTATCAGATCACCAATATTCAAATCCGCCAGCTCTAATTGAATATTGCCACTTTCTACCTTGCTGATTTCCAGCAGATCTTCAATTAATGTTTTAAGTCTGTTGGCATATATTTTGACTTTATTTAAATATTCATGTCTTTTTTCAATGGTTAACTGATCATCATTTAACACTTCAATGTAGTTTCTGATACAGGTCAGTGGTGTCTTCAAATCATGAGATACATTGGAAATCAGTTCTGTTTTCAGTTTTTCTGATTTCACTTTTTCTTGCAGAGCATTTTCAAACTGGGTACTTAACTGTTCCAGTTCACGTCGACTGACTTCAAAAACACCAAGATCTTCCTGAATATTCTGTGAAAAATCTTCTGATATCAGATGATGAATTGAATTCATCATTTTCTGATAATCATTCTGTATTTTGTTACTTTGTTTTGAAATGCTGCGAAATATCAAAAAAGAATAGATAATCGTAAAAATAATTCCTAGATAAAAATCAAAAATACCGATAAAAACAGCTACACAGCCATTAATAACAACATATTTCAATATCGTTTTCTGTAATGGTGTATTGATCTGTACATCCAATAAGGCATTTGACTGATGTTTGATCATACGAAAAAAGGAAGCAATCAAAGTATGATCTTTGAAAAAAGACCATGGTCCATAAGCAAGGATATACTTGCATTCAAACAATCCCAGTGAAATCATTAAAAAACCAATCAGCCAAACAAGTACATTGATCACCAGCAGAATCTGCTGACTGCAATCAATACCAAAATTCTGGAAAAGCTGTAAAAAATATCCATTCATCGTATAGCCTGAAACAAACAGACAACTTAAAAAACTCAAAGAAATGACAGTAACTAAAAAACAGAAATTCATTTCAAAACACCAGTTTCTGATTGTTTTAAAAGGATTAACTTCTGCTACGTAACGTACTGGATAGAGCAGAAAAAACAACGCCAGAATGACTGTTCCAACACACAATGTCAAAATAGTGAATGAAGCAAAACGCTGCCAGGAATGAACATATCCTGAGATACCATTATATGAACTAGGCATAGCTGTCAGCATAAACTGAATTGCAATCTGTCGTGGCTTATTGACGGTCACATCATATTGAGCATACTCATCACCCAGCAATTCATTCAGCGTAAAATCAGCAAAAATCTGTTGATAATAATCATCACTAACATTGCAGTTACCATTTTCATCATAGCTAATCTCAATATAGCAGGCATACTGCTCTGTATCATTTTGCTCATTATCTTTTGATACATTGGACATGATATTTCCAGCAGACAGATTTCTCGCTGTATAAAAGAAACCATCATCCGCTAACAAAAAAGCTTGTGAAGAAGCTGCTCCCTCAGCAAACGAATTACTGATTTTTGTTTTCACCGTTTCAGGAACATCATTCCCAAAACTGAATATTTCAAACGATGGATCAAGCTGCTGTGCCAGAGATAACGTATAATATCGAAAATCATCCTGGAAAGAAGAAACAACATCGCTATATTTTTTCTTGTTCATCTCCACAGCCTGGTCATACATTGAAACAGTAAATAGACTTATAAAAAGTAAAATCACTGCAAATATGAAGACAAATATCTTTTTTCCATTTTTTTTCATATAATCACCTACATCTTTTCTATCTTATAGCCTATACCCCAGACAACCTTGAGATAAGCAGGGTTTTTAGGATCAGCTTCTATTTTTTTTCTCAATTTTCTGATATGTACCATAATGGTTTCAGTATTCACGGCATCTTCGCCCCAGACGTTTTCATAAATCTGTTCAGAAGAAAAAATACGACCAGGCTGACTCATCAGCAATTTGAGAATCTCGTATTCTTTAAGTGTTAGATGCTTTCTTTCATCATGAACAATGACTTCTTTAGTATTGGTATCCAGTTTTAAATCACCAACAGTGATGATCGCATCATCACTCTTAACCTGCTGGTGTTTGAGATTAAGAATCTGTTCATATCTACGCAAATGAGAATTGACACGAGCAATCAGTTCCATAGGCTCAAATGGCTTGGTCACATAATCATCTCCACCAATATTCAAACCCGTGATCTTATCAATATCTTCTGATTTAGCACTTAAAAAAATAACTGGAATATCATATTTCTGCCTTAATTTCATGGTCATAGTAATCCCATCCATCACTGGCATCATTACATCAACTATCGCCAGATGAATATCATTTTTTTGAAGAATCTCTAAACCTTCCAAGCCATGAAATGCCTGAAAAACGGTATATCCCTGATTTTCCAGAAATATCTTGACCGTTTCCTGTATACCTTCTTCATCTTCGACAACCAGAATATTATATTTCATCATTTCCATCTCCTCACCTTTTTTAAAACAATAAACCGATAAATAGCAACAGTTCTTTAATACCATAAGAATATAAAATCAAGCCCGCTGGTTTACATAAAATATTGATCATCATAAATTTGCGTGTCGCCATATCAGTCAATCCAGCAATCATACATAATAGATCATCAGGAAAACCAGGCAATAAAATAGCCATTGCGAATAATCTTTCAAATCTTTTTCCTTTATTTAACCAGCCAATATATTTATCATATGTTTTTTGGTCAGTTACTTTCAAAATAAAACTTTTACCATACCTTTTTACAATTTGAAAAACCAGATAAGATCCTATCAAAAGTCCAATATAATTATATATAAATCCAGCGACTGGTCCAAATACCAGCACTCCGATACCACTGCTGACACCACCAGGAATAACAGGAATGATAACCTGGATGATCTGTATCATCATAAAAACAACTGGTGCCAGCATTCCCATCTCCCTAAGCAGTATCTGCATCTTTTCAGGATCTGTTAAATAATGATTCTGTCCCAGATAAAATACTCCAAAACACAACAATATCGTTCCAATGATCGTTGCCCATCTTGTTGCTTTCACTGCCATACTTTTTCACCTCAAAAAAAGTATAGCGATAATTTCATAATAAAAAGCCGTATCAATTCTTAAATATTTCTAAACAAATATACATTGTTTCTTTTGATATTATACATCAAATACTTTATATCACCATCATTTTGACGAAAATAGAAAAAGACACGCTTTGTCGTGTCTTTGAAAACAAATCATTTATTCAATCTGACGAAAATGGAATCTATGATCTTCTTTATATTTTTTTCTTGAGGGATTGCCTTCAACCCGCCATATTCGCAAGTTTTGCAGATCATAAATAACAGACCAAACCGTATCTGCCCCTTTCTTGCGGTCATACTGACACATAAACCCATATTTTCCAGAAAGAATATCACTGGCACATTGCCATGAAAAATGACGTTGCTGTGTCAATAAAGCCTGACAGGCAACCTGATATCTTTCTTCGCTACGCCAGTCATCAATATTCTTTCCTTTTTTTAAATGATCGATATTCAGTTCATGAAAAGTATTGGTTGCAACAACAAACTGTTCCTTTTCCTTTGGCAGAATAACTTTCAAATGTTCTGGACAGCATTCTACCACAGCAATGTTTTTCTTGGCATCCGCTATTGTCAACGTCTGGCAGGAAGCCATAGGAATCCGCTGTAAAAAAGAAATGGCTTCTTTTGTATTTTTGCATTTTTCCAGGATATATCTAACAAGCATTCCGGCATTAAAGCCATAACCTTTCTGGCTGGGATAAACAAAAGTCAAGCCAACTGCCAGACCACATTCATTGACACCATCTTCCATCTGCACAAAGGCAGTCGTATTAGCCTGAAATGCATAAACATCATCAAGTTTATACAAACAGTTCATATACAGTTTTTCAAGTTCAACCAGAAAATCACTGTTTCTGCCAAAAATGATATGATCATCATCAAAAAAGGCAAAACAAGTACAGTGATTTTCCAATTCAAAACAGTACATACTTAATAAAAATGTACTTAAATCTTCATATGATATCTCTTGACCATCTGCAATTCCTTTGATTTCATCCAGAATTTCCGGAAAATATTCCTGATAAACCGGAAGACATTTTTTTGCAAACAGCTTTCTTTCATCAGTAATAACAAAAGTATGCTGATTACTGATGGAAACACCATGATTTTTTAATTGCTTTCCCCAGTGATAACCTGATTGATAGTGGGTATTTTTAAATCGACTATGATACATATTTTCACCTGCTTTATTTATTTTTTATTTTGCAAGATCTTACATATTCATAACGTAACAGGATAAAAATTTTATGTCAATGAAATAAAATTGATAATAAAAACAGTCTATCATCTGATAAACTGTTCTCTATTTTTAATCACCATAACAATTATACAAAATCACATTCATAGGCTTTTCTACACCATTTTCCCAGAATTCGGTAGTTGCAGGATAATGCATAACCTGTCATTTTTTATCTGTGCATGCAAATACCAACCATGAATATCGGCAATTTGTTTAACAATAGATAAACCAAGACCTGCAGAATTTTTCTTGTGCATCTCATCCCCCTGATAGAAACGATCAAATAAATGATCGATGTCTATCTGATCAGAACTGATTACATTATTTATGAAACAGACCGTTCCATTCTTTTCGCTGATTTCAAAATAATCATTCCCATATTTCAATGCATTATTGATCAGATTCTGAATCAGTCTAACAGTCATATCATAATTGGCCATAATACACAATTGTTCATTAGCAAAAAGAATAACAGGAATAATATGATGTTTGTCAAAATCATAATAATACGCAGCCATCACTTTACAAACCAAAGCATAAAGATTGATACTTTCCTTTTTCATTTCATAATCATTATCATTCATTTTTGAATAAAGAAATAAATCTTCTAGCATTCCCTCTAATGTTTCAAGTCTATACATAACAATATCTTCATACTTTTTTCTTTCTGTTTCGTTGCTACTGTCTTGAATGAATTGTAAATATCCTTTCATACTGGTTAAAGGAGTCCTGATATCATGAGAGATGCCTGATATTAATGTTTTCATTTCATTTTCTTTTTTAAACGCCTGTTCTTCCACTTCATAAATCTTTTCATATAAATTATTGATTTCACTCTGCAGATTTTTCATAATCGGCATATGACTTTGTATAGAAATATCAAAATGACTGTTATTTTCATTTTTATATATGATCTGTTCATTAATTTTTTTTATATCAACACCCAAAATAAAAAGAGATGTTAAACTCAATGCTGTTACTCCTGCCAAAACAATACATAAAATCAGCAAAATTTAACACCTCCTCCACTCATCAAATATCTCTTTTACTCATGATCATCACACTCGATGTCATATAAACGACAGCATAGAAAACTGATATCCCAATGACTTTTATGTAATCATTTCCCGAAACAAGAGCAGTATTCAAAAAAAATGAAGATAACGTATACTGAGATAAAAATGACATATGAATCAGATCAAAAAACGAAATTAGAAACGACTGTAACATTCCCGATGAAATAAGTAAAATAATTATAATCCCAACAATCTTGTTTCGCAATAATACCGTAACAAAAATGATCAAACTCAATAAAGCCAATGTCATAACAAACATAATAAATGCATATTTAACGATAATATTCACTGGTTCAATCGTAAATCCTGTGACAATCAAGTTTCCCAGGATAAAGGCAACAGCATAGCTGATGACAATGATCATCAGATCGATGATCGTAGCAATAATCATTTTAGAAATAATGTTGGCAATTCTGCCATGAGATAAGGTTATGATATTTTTAATATAGCCACTGCTATATTCATTGCAGACAAAAATAGCTAGATAGATACCCAAGATCAGCGTTCCAAAAGCATGTCCAAACATTGTCGCAAAAGTATTTAATGTTTTAACAACAGCATCTATCGAAACATAGAAACCAGGTTCTCCTGCACTTGGAGAAGTCGCATATGTGCTCGCTGTTTGAGCAGAGTTCTGCATAAAAATACATAGCGCATATATAAAAATAAATAAACCTAAAGAAAACCAGAATCCTTTGCTTTTTGTTAATCTTTTTATTTCTGCTTTAATGATATTTATCATCATCTTTCACCACCCCACATTTTTCCAGAAAATACGATTCCAGATCCTGTTTCTGATAACACATCTGATGAACCGAAATATCATTGTTTACCAGTATTTTTATCATATCAGAACTTTTTATCTGATCAAAAACACGAATCTCATTATTTTCATAAACAAAATAATCATTTATATCCATTTTTTCTTCCAGTAATGCTACTGCCTTATCTACCGAATCAACTTTTAATGATATATAGTTACGGCATCGCAGATCAAGCTCTTGAGCTGTAATTTCTTCTACTATTTGTCCATCACGAATAATTCCGTATTTTGTTGCAATTTTACTCAACTCTCCTAAAATATGACTGCTGATGATGACTGTCATTTTTTTACTTTCATTGAGATAACGAATAACTTCTCTTATTTCCTTGATACCTTCGGGATCCAATCCATTGATTGGCTCATCCAATATCAGCAGATCAGGATTTCCTAATAATGCTAATGCTATTCCTAAACGTTGTTTCATACCTAAAGAAAACTTCTTTACCATTTTTTTAGATTTCGGATCCAAATGAACAAGTTCTAACAGTTTAGTTATTTTAGTTTTATTGTTTATTCCCAGCGCCGTCGCTTTTAATTCCATATTATCATAAGCAGATAAATGCGAATATAATCCAGGATGTTCTATCAGCGAACCAATTCTTTTGGCAGTAAAAACATTTCGTTGTTGACCAAATAGTCTGATTTCTCCAGAAGTCGGAAAAATCAAACCAGTAATCATTTTTAAAGTTGTTGATTTGCCTGCACCATTTTTCCCGATAAAACCATAAATATCTCCTTTCTGAACCTTCATGGATAAATGTAAAACAGCATTTGTATCTTTATAAGTTTTACACAAATCATAAATTTCCAAAACATTCTCTTCCATATCACTCATCCTTTCTCAATGTACTTTTATTATAGAAACAAAAATCAAAAAAAGTGCTAAACAATAATAAAAAAAGTATAAAGAAAAAACTGAATAAATTTTATTCAGCCATTTTAAAACCAATTCCCCAGACAGTTTTTATATATTCTTCATCTGTATATAATTTTATCTTTTTTCTCATATTACTGATATGCACATTGATTGTCTTATCATCACCATAGTATTCTTCATTCCATACATATTCATATATTTCCTGTTTTGTAAAAACTCTTTTATGATTTTTTATCAGTAATGCCAGTATAAAATATTCATGTTTGGTCAATTCAAGCCTATGTCCATTAATAAGCCCATCGTATATATCAGAATCTAAAACCAATTTTTTATAGACTTGCTTTTTTGGATCATGACGATGAATTTTTCGCAGTTGTACCTGAATTCTTGCCAGCAGTTCCTCAAGAGCAAAAGGCTTACATAAATAATCATCAGCTCCTGAATTCAAAAGATCAACTTTGCTGTCAAGCGTATCTTTTGCCGTTAACACAATAATCGGTAAACTAGCAGTTTTTCTAATCTGCTTTAACAAAGCTTTCCCATCCATTCCCGGCAATATCAGATCCAGAATAATCAGATCATATGTTTTCATATGAAAACACATTAATGCCTCTGTCCCCGAAAAAGCCTGTTCACAATAATAGCCAGCATCTGTTAAGTACTTTACAATCATATTGTTAATATCCTGTTGATCTTCAACAATCAGTATTTTTGTCATTTTCCTTCACCTGTTTTAAATATAAACTTTTTACCATATTTTATCAACAGAAACTGTCAGTCATATTTCTGTATATCAACAGTACCAATAGCTGAAAGGTTTGCTTTCCCTGAAACCAGATCCTGAGGTGATGGAATCAGCAGCGTAAAGCCATCTTTTCCATATCGCTGATAACCTTGGGCATATCCTTCTTCTACAGAAATATGCTGTACCTGTCCAATGACCATCGCTGTATTCCCTGAATGAGTCAGATCCTGGATATCTTTTAAAGTACATTCCATGGTCATAAAAGCCTCCTGAATGATTGGCGCATGGATCGTTTTGCCATGTTCAAGCGTAAAATTACCAGCCACAAATTCATCTGTATCAGTTTCATTCATCTTGATTGTATTGACCAACTGTTCGTAGTAACGGATAGAGAGAAAATTCACACAAAAACACTGATCTCGCTGAATATTTTTAAAAGTATGCGTATGCTGATAAAGATTTCCCATCACCGCAAAAAAGGCATTTTGATCCCCGTGAAAACAGCTCCATGCATGTAAACAGATATTAGGCTGTCCATTTTCTTTCCATGTCGTTATCGCAAATAGGACATGAGGAATGGCAGCAGTCACTTCAAAATGAGAAAACAACTCAAATTCTTCCGGATACATTGATTCAAAGAATTGTGGAAATTCAGTTCCAATTTCTATTTTCAATATGATCACTTCCCTTTTTTCATTTTATCTAAATATTTTTTATATTATCACTATTCATTAAAAACTCCTGCAGGATCTGTGCTAACTGCTGTGGTTGTTCTTCATTAACAGCATGGCCTGTATTTTCAAGAAGAATAAGCTTTGCATCTTTGATATGGGTATATATATACTGTACAGATTTGACATTGGTCTTGTCCTTTTTTCCACAAACGATCAGCACTGGACAAGAAATATTTTTAACTTTTTCTTTAAAATCTAAATCTTTCATCGATTTTAACAAAACAAATGTGTCTTTCTTAGAAAAAGCCATATCTTCAAAAGCAGATGCTGGAAGAAATCGGAAAATCATATTCTGTAAAGCAAACATCATCTTCGGTATCTGATGTGGTGTGGCAATAAGAACCAGAGAATTGACCAGATTTGGAAATTCAAGGGCAAAATCCAATGCCAGGATACCACCTAAAGAAATACCACATAGATTGACAGGTTCATCTATCTGTTGGCAATACTGGGCCATTGCCTGATAGAGATGTTCATATGTGGTTTCTTGGCCATTAAGCAATGAAGCCAGATTTGGGCATAATAAATTGTTTTGTTCTTGCATAAAGGAAATGGTTTCATTCCAGCTTTGTTCCTGCTGACCAAATCCATGTATCAATATTGTTTTCATATGTCCTCCTGTTTTTTATTCATAACGTCATGTCTTTTTTCCTTATGGTATCATACTGGCAATAAGACCAATAATTGAAATCACGATCACTCCTCCACCAAAAACAGTCATCACTTTTTGCAGACGTCCCTGGCCATGAAAATGATCATCAAGCTGGTTGGCAAAAACACATCCTATGATACCAATAATGATTAATATAATAAAATACAGTTCCATTGTTTGCCCATCTTCTTTTCTCTTTTAAACTTCATGCTTTCTTAAAAACTTCTTTGCTTTTTGTACAACTGCTCTTCTCGACGAGTTCAGTTGTTCTTTGGCAAAATCAATCATTTCACTTTGATACTGCGATACATGAAAATAATGATCAAAACTTTCCAGTACATTCCCACAGACAATACAGTTGCATTCTTCAGAAACTTTGTTTTTGTGAATATATGTCAACTGTGGCACTTCAAGCAGACGTAAGGTCATATCCTGATCCAATTCAGGCTGTGCCAATACAAAGCGCCAGCAGCTTTTGACGACATTGCTGGCAGTAATCATCTGGTGTGAACGAATCAAGGCAAAATATTCTTCATAGATTTTATCAAAATAATGTGCTGTATCAACTGCTGCCAGATAAGACAGGATCATGATTGCATCCCATTTGATAAACTGATTGTCACTGTTCAACCATGAAACGATTTCATAATAAAAAGGATAGATCAGCTCTGGTTTATATTCACTGAACCATTTGACTGTTTTTGTCGCTGTATATTTCACTGCTGATTTTTCCGTATTGACAATATCAAATAGTTCAAAAAAAAGCTGATTCTGTTCAATAATAAAGGCAAGGTCTTCTATAGCAGGTTTTTCCTTGATTTTTACTATAATATTTTGTTTTAATTCTAAATTTATATTATTTAAATCATAATCTGTCATTTTATTTTTCCTTAAAGTCATTAAAAAAGAAAAACCGACTATACATTTTCAATAAAATGATGATCATACATATCCCAGTATTTTTTATATGTTTTCACCTGTTCATCAAAATTCAGCTGATACATTCTAAAAGTTACCAGAATATTTTTTGGTTGCCACTGTTCCTGATAAGAATAACAGTATGACATTCCAATATTCTTCATCACCTGACCACTGCGAGGATTGTTGACATCATGTGTTGCTGTAATATAAGGCAAGCCATCTTTTCTGACCTGTTCTACAATAGCTTGCGCAGCTTCACTGACAATGCCAAGATGCCAGAATTCCTGACGCAAGCCATAACCCAGATCGTGACTGTCATCCATATCAACTTTGATATAGCCGATAGGAACATCATCATTTTTTAGACAGATAGCATAGGCATAGCCACAGGTCTGCTGATAGACCCTCGCATATCTTTCTTCATAAAAACGTTTTGTTTCTGCCAGTGTTTGTACTGGAAACCACGGAAGAAACTGATTGACTTTTTCATCTTTAAGAATCAGAAAAAGTGCTTCCAGATCAGCTTCAGTAAACTTTCTTAAAATCAGTCGTTCAGTCTTTATAGTTGGGGTATTCAATAAGCTCACTCCTTTGTATCTTGATTTATTTTTTTAATGATGCCTTTAAATCGTCAACGAACCTTGCCTGCTGTTTTTTCAGATATGATTTCACGAATGGTTTCATCCATATCTTTTTGGCAGTGACATCTTCAATAAATTGAATTTCTGTTCTTTGCCCTGTCCTATGAAAGATACCAGTCCAATGACCTTTGATATGACTGTTATCTATATCAAATTCCCATCTTTGACAGGGCTGTAGCAAGGTCACCGTAAATGTCGTTGCAACATGATCCTTCGTATACTCAATAAACTGTCGATCACTTAAAATTTCTGTTTTGCTTAGATCACTGCGCCACAGTGGATATTGTTCTATATTCAATACTGTATCCCAGACTTTTTGTATATCACAGGCAATGATTGCCTTTATATGTGTTTTTACCATCGATATTTTCTCCTTTTATCAATGTTTTATGATTCATCGATTGCTTTGATAATTTGGGCTGGATTTCCAGCAACAATGACACGATCGGGAACATCTTTCGTAACGACACTGCCAGCGCCAATAACTGAATGACAGCCAATAGTCACTCCTGGCAAGATCGTACAATGACCGCCGATCCACACATTTTTGCCAATGGTTATCGGTTTACCAAACTCTCTGTCTTTGATCCGTTCCTCGGGATCAAGAGAATGACAGGCAGTATAAATATGGGTACCAGGCCCTATCAACGTATGATCACCGATTTCTACAGGACAGACATCCAGGATCACACACTGATAATTGATCATAACATTTTTACCAAGATGGATATTATAGCCATAATCACAATAAAATGGTGGTTTGATCCAGAAATTGCCATCAGTAATCAGCAATTTTTGTAACAGTCTTGAACGCATATTGATTTCATGAAAAGCTTTCTGATTATATTTTGTACAAATACGATTAGCTTTAGCTCTATCCAGGACCAGTTGTGGATGAGCAGGATTATATATTTCTCCAGCTATCATTTTTGCTTTTTCTGATTTCACTTTTATCACCTTTATTATTTTTGTTTTTCTCTGTTATAGTATATTATAACAAATCTCGTAGGTCCTATCTACCAGCGTCTTTTCTTTTATTTTGATGATGATTTATCTGATCATTGATGATATGCTATAATAAAAAAGGTGATAAAAATGCAAAAAATAATGATCGTAGAGGATGATGATATTATCGCTTCAGCAATAAAAAAGCATCTGGAAACATGGCATTATGAAGTAGACATTGTTAATGACTTTGAACATGTTCTCGAATTTTATCTGAAAAATCAGCCAGAACTGATACTGCTGGATATTTCCTTGCCATTCTATGATGGCTACCACTGGTGCCAGCAGATTCGCAAAGTTTCTTCTGTTCCTATTATTTTTATTTCATCTGCCAGTGAAAACATGAATATCGTGATGGCCATGACCATGGGCGGTGATGATTTCATCACCAAACCTTTTGATTTTCATGTACTTACTGCCAAAATACAGGCACTCTTACGAAGAACCTATTCATTTTCTAAATCCATACAGATTCTCACATATAAAGAACTGAGGCTGAATGTTCTGGATGCCACAATCAGTTATCAGGATATAACCGTTGATCTGACAAAAAATGAACTCAAGATTCTGCAGACACTGTTTGAAAAAGCCGAACATTTTGTTTCGCGTGATGAGCTGATGATGAACTTATGGCAAAGTGATGCTTTTATTGATGATAATACATTGAGCGTCAATATGAACCGACTGAGAAAAAAACTGGATGTTTTTGGCATTGCACATCTGATTCAGACAAAGAAAGGATTGGGTTATCAGTTATACTATGAATAAGCTTATCCATTATTTCAATGATCGAAGACCAATCTATCTCTTTACTTTGTCTATGCTCGGTCTTTTCTATCTGATTCTCTATCTGTATCACGCTTTGATCGACGCCATTAGTTATGCAGCCATCTTATGTCTGGTGATCTTGATTGTTTATTTCTGCATTGATTATTTTTATTACTGTAAAAAAATAAAAATTCTTGAAACCAATTTACAGTTAAATGATATGCTTTTGCTGGATCTGCCACAAAGTTCATCTTTGCTGGAAAATGACTACCAGCTTATCATCAAAACTCTTACAAGTGAACTTAACGAACTTAAACAAAAACAGCAGCATCAAAGTCAGGAAATGCTTGATTACTTTACCATGTGGGTCCATCAGATCAAGACACCGATCTTTGCCTTAAGACTGCTGATTCAAGCACAGGATGTTTCAAACAGTGAAATGCTGCTGCAGGTCATGAAAATCGAACAGTATGTGGATATGGCAATGCATTATATGAAACTGGAACAGATTTCTGCTGATTTACAGATCAGACACGACAATTTAGAAACGATTGTTCAGGAAGTCATCAAAAAACAGGCCACTTTTTTTATTCAGAAAAAGCTAACATTGCAGCTGGATGAATTCCATCTTGATATTCTCAGCGATGCCAAATGGCTTTCTTTCGTATTAGAACAGATTCTATCCAATGCCTTAAAGTATACGCGCACTGGTGGTATTCATATTTATGTGCAAGATGAAACCCTCTATATCGAAGACAGTGGCATCGGTATCAAGGCAGAAGATCTGCCCCGCATTTTTGAAAAAGGCTTTACGGGCTATAATGGCCGTCAAGATAAAAAAGCCAGTGGGCTGGGACTGTATCTATGCGCCCGCATTTTAAAATATCTGGGTCATTCTATCCAGATCACGTCAAAACCCAATCAGGGTACAACGGTCATGATCAATTTCCATGTTGATGATCTGCAGGTAGAATGATTCTTACACAAATGTAAGATAAAACGGAGAAACTGTAAGCTTAATCGATGGCAGACATTTCTCCTTTTTTATAAACTATAAGTGACAAAGGAGGAACAGATTATGTCACTGTTAGAAGTTAAAAATCTAAAAAAAATATACAGGACCCGCTTTTCCAATCAGCAGGTCCAAGCCTTATCGAATGTCACTTTCCGTGTTGAAGAAGGAGAATACGTCGCTATTATGGGTGAATCAGGAAGTGGGAAAACAACATTGCTGAATATTCTTGCTTCCCTTGATAAACCGACCAGCGGTCAGGTTTTCCTGCAGGGAAAAGATATTACTCGGCTGAAAGAAAAGGAAATCTCACAGTTTCGTCGTCAGAATCTGGGATTTGTCTTTCAGGATTTCAATTTGCTAGATACCTTTTCTGTCAAAGATAATATCTTTTTGCCACTGGTGCTTTCTAAAGAACCTTATCCAATCATGAAGCAGAAACTCAATACTTTAGCGCCCAAACTGGGAATCGAAAATCTGCTGGAAAAATATCCCTATGAAATATCTGGAGGACAGAAACAAAGAGTCGCTGTTGCCAGAGCTTTGATTACTGAGCCTCAACTGATCCTCGCTGATGAGCCAACTGGTGCCTTAGATTCCAAATCAACCGATCAGCTGTTAGATATTTTTGATACGATCAATAAAGACGGTCAGACCATTGTGATGGTTACCCACAGTACAAAAGCTGCCAGTTATGCCTCTCGCGTGCTGTTCATTCGCGATGGTGAGGTGTTCCATCAGCTATACAAAGGAAACCAGACAAATACGCAGATGTATCAGAAAATCGCTGATACCTTAACACTGCTGGCGACAGGAGGAAAGTAAAATGAAATCCTGTTTTTATCCTCGTCTGGCTTTCACCAATATCAAAAAGAATGCAAAAATCTATATTCCCTATATTCTCATGAGTTCATTTACGGTAATGATGTTCTATCTGATCAATTATTTATCATCACATCCCGGTCTTGATAAAATGGCATCAGGTACAAGAACGATCAAGATCACATTGAATCTGGGAATCATCGTAGTCTGCCTGTTTTCGATTATATTTCTTTTCTATATGAACAGTTTTTTAATGAAACGGCGTAAAAAAGAAATTGCCCTGTACAATATCTTAGGCTTAGAAAAAAAACATATCATGATCATGATTTTTTATGAAACCATGATGACATCTTTGACATCATTGCTGCTTGGTTTTCTTTTTGGTATCGTATTCAGTCAGCTGGTTTCTTTATTACTGATCAATCTGGCAGGCATGAATACAGCCTTAACGTTCCATATTTCATGGTCCTCATTATTGATAACATTACTGGTCATTCTACCAATTGATGTTCTGTCTTATCTGATCCATGTCATTCAGATTCATTTATCCAATCCGATTGAACTGATCCAAGGCGCGCAAAGCGGTGAAAAAGAACCAAAAACCAAGTGGCTGATGACACTTATTGGTGTAGCCAGTTTATCAGCCGGTTACTATATTGCCGTAACGATTGATGATCCAGTCACTGCCGTTGTTTTATTCTTTATTGCTGTTTTACTGGTTATTTTAGGCACATATTTTTTATTTATTGCCGGATCGATTACACTTTTAAAATTTTTAAAGAAAAACAACCGTTTCTATTATCAGACAAAGCACTTTACTTCTGTTTCACAGCTAATCTACCGTATGAAACAGAATGCTGTAGGACTGGCCAGTATCTGTATCCTGATTACCTGTATTCTGGTCATGTTATCAAGTACGGTTTCTCTGTATTATGGTATCGAAGATACAGTTGTTTCCTATCAACAGGACAGCTATCATTTACGCATCTATGGCTATGATGATATGACATTGCCATCACAGCAGCAGTTCGATGAATTCTATGCTCAGATTCAAGAAAAACTAAAAAATCATGATATTGAACTGAAAAGTTTTCTTCATACAAAACAATATACATTAAGCATTCGTGTCAATGAACAGCAAAAAATCATGACTGAAAAAGAGACAGGAAAATATACGATTGGCTATCTGATTGGTATAACTCAGGATGAATATAACCGTGCCTTTAAAGAAAATATCATGCTTGATGATCATGAAATCCTGGCCTGCAGTAACTTTTATAAATTTGATGATCAGCTTAAAATTGATGATCATACCTATATCATTCAAAGCATCATCACTCAGCCCGAACTGCTTGTTAGTGATGATCCCGCTGCAGAAAACAAGCTGGTTATCGTTATGAAAGATGAAAACAGTATTCAGAAAATGATGTCTTCTTTCTATGATGATGATCTTTGGCCAACAGAAAACCTTTCTGTTGTCTACAAAGAAGCAACAAATGAAAAAGAAGCAGAAGATATCTTTAATCAATGTCTCGATGATTTTTCCGCCAGTACAAAAAAAGGAAAATCTAAAATTTCCTTTTATCATTCATCACAGTATGAAATCAGACAGATGCTAATGGAACTGTACGGCAGTCTGTTTTTCCTGGGCATGTTTTTAGGAATCCTGTTTTTAATGGCAACAATTCTGATCATGTACTACAAACAGTTATCTGAAGGCTATGAGGATCAAAAACGTTTCGAAATCATGCAGAAAGTCGGTATGTCAAAAAAAGAAGTCAAACAGACGATTCGCTCACAGATTCTGATTTTCTTCTTTGCACCACTGCTTGTTGCTGTCATGCATATGGCTTTTGCCTTCCATATGATCACATTAATGATGATGAGTTTTCTGGTTACTGATATTCAGGTATTTATTATCAGTACAGTTATTTCTGTCGTCATCATGACCATCATTTATGCCATTGTCTATGTCTTTACTTCAAGAACATACTATCACATTGTTAAAGAAATACCATCGTGAACTATCAATAATTAAACATTTTTTGAAAATGAATCTTACTGTTTATATCACTTAAGCAGTTTGATTCATTTTTTTTGATAAAAAATCATTTTACTGCCTGCAATCTTGTTTTTTTTAATTTGTTTTCTATTTTTTTTTTAGAATTCATCTTTTTATTTTTTTACATAAAATTTCAGATGTTATAATAATTCATATAACTAAAATGGGAGGGTAACAATAATGGAACATGACAAAGACTATATGTATTATATATCGCAAAATCTAAAATATTTAATTAATTTTGAAAACTCCAATCAAAAACAATTTGCTAAAAAATGGGATAAACCTGACTCAACGATCAGTAATTATATTAGTCAGAATGCCGTGATTAAATTAGACTTCTTAATAGATCTGCAAAATTATTATCAGTTTTCAATTGATGATTTTTTATCTAAGGATTTCTATCAAATTGCTAATCCAATAAAACATGATGATAATTCAATTTATTCAGTATCCAGATACTGCGGATTATACAGTTTATATTATTTTGATACTGCTGATCATGATTCATCTTTCAATGATAAAGACAAATTAAAATATGGCTTATTGTATATCTATGAACAAAAAAATATTCTTCATTCTTCTGCATATAAGGTTAACGCTGTTTTTGGATTATCATATGAACAGTTAAAAAAAGCATGGTCTGATCTTTCAGACAGTCATCTTGATGACAAACTGTTTTTATCTTATAACTTTGGCAATTATTCTTATATATATCATGGTCACATTGATGTTTTGAAAAATATTGTTAATATTTCTTTGCTTTGTGGTGAGAAAGATTCTGTAATCTGCTCATTTAAAAATCCTGAAGGTATTCATCGTTATATCGGAGGAATCGGTATTATCTGTTCAATATCACGAGGAGAAGAAAAAGATCCATGTACACAATTTATCGCATCGTGTCGTGGGCTGGTTACCAGCAGCGCCAGTGAAATTGCTGAATATCTCAAATTCACTTCTTATGAAATCCATTTATCACATGAATGTGATAAACTGTTAAGACGCATTGATGACTATTTTAATCCTTATGCGAAGAATGATTTTGATCTCAACCGGGAAGAAAAACAATTCCTGGTAAGATTTAATTTAGAACATTTAATCAAAGATATCATAGAAAATCATGCTTTTAAATATGAAAAAGCCAGTCATAAAAAAGATTACAACTGGTATCAGTTTATAAAAAAATTTATATAGGAGGTAATAATCATGATAGCAAATAAAATGTACCTTAATGATGTAGATAAAGATTACGAAAGCCTTAAAAAAAGCATGAAAAAAAATGATAGGATCATTAATGAGGAACTTTTAGACCGATGTTATCATTTAGCTAAAAAATGTCATCAGCAGCAACGAAGACAAACTGGTGAGCCATATATTATGCATCCCGTTGCAGTAGCAAAAATTCTGGCCCAATTTGGCTTTGAAACAAATATTATTGCAGCTGCTCTATGTCATGATGTTTTGGAAGACAGCGAAGGAGAAAATAAAATTACATATGACGATCTTAAACAAATCACGAATGTTGAAGTTGCTGATCTGGTCAATGCCGTAACGGCTATCAAAAGAGATGCTGATCATCTTTATTTATCAAAAAAAGATCTTGATGAATTAAGTATGCGAAAATTCATTGAACAGTCTCATAAACACAAATTTGCTTACTATATTAAACTAGCTGACAGATTGCACAATTTGCGTACGCTTGATGCCATGCCTCAAAACAAACAACTCAACAAGGTTATGGAAACAAAAAAATTACTGTTACCTATTGCCAGACAACTTGGTGCCAATTACTTTGTAACCAAAATTGAAGATTTATGCTTTAAATATGAAAATAGAGAAATCTATGATCAATTACATCGGGATTATCTTTATCAGTTAAAACAAAGAGCTAATGATATCAAAAAATTTGAATCTCTACTGAAACAAATGACTAACGGTTCTTTAAATAATCAATTTGCACAATTAAATAAATATTATCTATCATACACGGATTATAAACGCAGTATCAAGAATATCTATTATTCAGCAACTCAAACATTAAACAATATTTACTATATCAATATTTCCTATACAAATGATGAAATCCCTTTAAAAAACTACATTTTAAAAACTTCATTTGATGATCACTATCATCCAATCAAACATTTTTATCATATTTATAAAGAATACATTTGTCATCAGGGCTATCTTTGGATTGGTCATGGTATCGAAAATAATGACATTAGACATTATGTATTGCTGCAAGACAACAGAAAAAACACATTCAGAATTTATTTATTAAATAATGAAGATACAATCAAATACAATCTGGGATCAGTTGACAAAATCAATCTGGCAAACAACAATAAAGAAGACATCGAAGAACTGCTGAACAAAAAAATGACCGTCTATAGAAGAGACGGCAGTAAAATGGAAATCCAGGAAGGTGCGACGGCTCTTGATTTTGCCTTCCATATTCAAAAAGATATCGGTTTATGTGCATATGCTGTAAAAATCAATAATATTCTTTTAAAACAAGATAATGAAAATGATGAAGAACAAGATCCATTATATAAAACACTTAATCATGGAGATAAGATTGAAATTTATTCAGATACATCTCCTTTAGGCAAATCGATCTATCATGCCAAACTGGATTGGCTTGAACATGTCAAAACAAAAAGAGCAAAACGCTATATTATTAAATATTTTAAAGAAAAATATAATCATGCCTGAATCATATAAAAATACAACTCTTTCTATTTTATTAGAAAAAAAGCAGCATCATGAATCAATCGTTATTACATAAAAGTAATAACGATTATTTTTGGGCATATTCTCTAATCAAATAAAAATAGAAGTTCTGTTTTTTAGTGATATTTGTTTTTGTACTAATGAATATTGCTAGTATTTACAAAAGGTATAAGCTGATTTGTTTTTTTTTATTTAACACCATTATTTTAGTTTTCAATGATAGTTTTTTTAAACAATACTTTTTCTCTTCTGTTATTCTGTTTTTAAAGAGAAAATCTCATAGACAAGGATGTGAAACAGATATGAAGAAATATTACCTATGTATCGATCTCAAATCTTTTTATGCATCAGTGGAATGTGTTGAACGTGGCTTAGATCCCTTCAAAGTCAACCTCGTTGTTGCTGATCCAACAAGAGGTAAAGGTGCGATTACATTAGCAGCAACCCCTGCCATCAAAAAGCTTGGTGTCAAAAGCCGTGGCCGTATTTTTGAAATTCCTGACAGTATACAATATATCATTGCAACACCCAGAATGTCTTTATATATGGACTATGCTATCAAGATCCATCAAATATATCTGCAGTATATTTCTAGCGATGATATTCATGTCTATTCTATTGATGAGTCATTTTTTGATATTACCTCTTATTTGTCCTTATATCAGATGAGTCCTAAAGACATTGCCCTCATGCTGATGAAAGCCATCTATGATGAAACTGGCATCACTGCCACCTGCGGTATCGGTACCAATCTTTATCTGGCCAAAGTTGCTTTGGATATTACTGCCAAACATTCCGCCGATCATATTGGCTTTCTTGATGAAGAACGCTATCGTCTATCTTTATGGCATCACCAGCCATTAACTGACTTCTGGATGATTGGCAAAGGAACGGCCAGAAGACTAAAGACAATGGGTATCACGACCATGTCTCAGATTGCACACACTCCCGAAAAACAGCTGACGAAAATATTTGGGATCAATGCCCGCTATCTGATCTTGCATGCCTGGGGCCAGGAACCTGTAGAAATTGCTGATATCAAAACCTATCAGCCAAAATCAAATTCTATTTCCAATTCTCAGATTCTGTTTGAAGACTACAGCTGTCAGGACGCCTATCTTGTCATGAAAGAAATGGTTGAAAGCAATATTCTCAGACTGACGGCACAGCATCTCGTCACCAATCATATCAGTCTTTATATTGGCTATTCTAAAAATATCATCAAATCTTCCCGAGGCAGTCATAAAATTGGCATCACGACCAATTCATATCGTCTGCTGTTACAAGAATTTAAGCTGCTCTATCAGAAAATTGTTAATCCTGCCTATCCTATCCGGCAGATTGCCATCTCTTTTGGCAATGTCAAAGATGAAGTCTATGAACAATATGATCTGTTTACTGATATGGAAGCCGTTGAAAAAGATAAAAAACTGCAGATGGCCATTGTCGAAATCAAAAACAAATATGGTAAAAACGCAATTCTCAAAGGCATAAATTATTTAGAAAAAGCAACAGCTAGAAAACGTAATACATTAATAGGAGGCCACAATGCTAAATAACAACGAAAATCACACTCAGATCTTTCTGTCTTTTGATGCCCTCAAAGGTTTTAGAGAACGCTTAAAAGAACAGGAACGCATTGTCGTTCCCAAAAAAATACTGTCTGAAGATGATCTTGACGAACTGGATAGAAAAATAAAACAGCTCAGAACCGGTATGATCATTCAGATTACCTGTTTTGATCATGATCAGTATGTTCAGATCAAAGGTATGCTCAGTAAAATCAATTATGAAAACAAAACGTTACAAATCGTAAAAACGCATATTGCTTTTCAAGATATCGTTGATATTCAAGCCGATGAAATCATTGATACACTTGAAAACTTTTGAATCTTTCTAATAGAGTAGAGGGAAACTAACAAGTTTCGCCCCTCTCGTTGCACCGTACGTACGGGTCTCGTATACGGCGCTACATTTATATGTTAAATTACAACTGTCTTAGATAGTAATCTAGGGGGTTGACCAGTCCTGGTCGATT
>CASETM010000067.1 GCA_949290865.1 uncultured Bacillota bacterium | reverse complement strand
TTTGAAATTTTCTCTTTACAAAACATTCTTTTTTCTATATACTTTTATTTGCAGTTGAATATGGCGGATGTGGCGAAGTGGTTAACGCACCGGATTGTGGCTCCGGCATTTCGTGGGTTCGATTCCCATCGTCCGCCCCATTTTTATATAAATAGTTTAAAAGTTTACATATTAGTCATTTGTACTGATATGTTTTTTTTAAATTTTAACATAACATGTTCTGTAAAACTATTTAATTTTATTTTTTATGAAATCATCTTTTTTATCATTTCTAGAAATCTGTCCTGATTTTCATCATTGATTTTTTCGGGATGCCATTGTACCGACAGTATCTGATCCTTTTCAATGGCTTCAATAATGCCATCATCACTATAGGCCATGATCTGAAAGTCTGGGGCTAGATCTTTGATGGCCTGATGATGAAAAGAATTTACTGCAGTTTTATAAGGAAAGTATTGGGCAAGTGTGGTGTTTTCAACGATTTGAATATCATGACAGTAAGTCTGTTCAAGATTCTGGTTATGACAGATCTTTGTTTTGTACTGACTGGCAATATCCTGATATAATGTTCCACCAAAAGCAACATTAATAATCTGATGACCACGGCATATGCCAATGATTGGTTTTTTCATTTCATTACATTGTCTGATCAGATCAAATTCCATCTGGTCGATTTCTTTTGACTCAAACTGATTTTGAGGATGATTAGATTCATGATAATAGGAAGCATCGATATCCTGTCCACCCATAAGTAAAAGACCATCACACATCCTTAACAGCTGCTGATATGTCTGCTGATGTCCTGGGACGATAAAGATCAGTTCTGCGTTGATTTTTCTGAACATGTCAACGTAATATTGATAGATATAATACTGTTTCCCACGGGGATGATCGGTCATTCTCAGAGGAACCAGTAAATGTATTATTTTCATTTTTTCCACCTCATTATTATTGTATAAAAAACCTTGAGAAAAATCTATCTGTCTTCATCAATAAACAGATCATATCGCTTGCAAATCATATTATTTACTGGATAATAAAAGTGAGGTGATAAGTGTGAAAATAAAACTTGTTATTAATCGAAAAAAACAATGAGATTGCAGATATTGCTTATGATAAAAGCAAATTTGTTAGTATTCTTCTAAAAATATTTAGCTTAATAACAAATCCTAACTTTGATTAAATATTTGTGTCCACGCAGCGAAGCGCGGAGAAATGGAGGAAAATATGAATATCGAATATAAAGATAACTGTATCTATGTAAATAATGGAGAAAACCATATCGGATACATTAAATATCAACAGATCAGTGATCACGTGATTGACGTGACAACAACCTATGTTGATGATCATTATCGTGGTCAGGGGATTGCTGGTCAACTGTTTGAACAGCTGGTTTTATTTGCCAGAGAGAATCATTATCAGATTGTTCCCAGCTGCAGCTATATCAGAAAAAAACTGGAAAGTTCGACAGACTATCGTGATATCTATGTAAAAGCTTAGATTTTTGTATAAAATTTATAAAAATAGTAAGAATATTTGGATTTTTAACAATATTTTCTTGCAATTAAAAGTAATTATCTATATAA
>CASETM010000066.1 GCA_949290865.1 uncultured Bacillota bacterium | reverse complement strand
TGTGATATCTCCTGTTTTGATGTAGGATACACTCCTCCACTATTGTCGTATTCCGTACTATCTTCATAGAGTAAGCCTAATGATAGTTGACAGTATCCTATTTTATCTTGAGTATCTTTCATTTCCAGTTCACCTCCTTATGTTCGGTCCTTCGCTAGATAACCATTACAGCTATCATTATCACTACTATGACCTCGGCTGACTTCCTGGGACAAACGTTTCAACCATGATTACATTTTCATCATGTTCCTAGGACCTCCCACGGTAAGACATAACACTTTCATCCCATGTACCCACTATCTTTACATTGCTTATTCCGTCGTACTATTGGACTTTGATTTGTATAGCAATCTCATCCAATAAGCATATGCCTCAAATAGTTCGTGTTCCTTGGGTCAGGATTTTGCCTCCAACTTCCTCCCGTTCACATCTTACGATGGATACCTTGTCTTTGGCTAGTGGTTGGTAGTACGAGACCCCCACAGTGGACTTCCACCACCTAGTTTTATGCCATGCGTGGCACACTATAAAAAGGTTTGACTGTTTTTTATCAGTCAAACCTTTTTTTCATAAAACTTATTAAATCAAGAATCCAAAATAGATTACAAAGATAACAACCAGTACCCAAACGATCAGTTTTACTTCTTTTGCTTTTCCACAAGCCATCATGCTTACTGCATAAGCAATAAACCCTAAAGCGATACCATTAGAAATTGAATATCCTAAAATCATGAAAGCAATTGTAACAAAGGCACTTGTTGCATAAACCAGATTATCCCATTCAATATCTTTTAACTGCTGAGCCATTAAAACACCAACAGCAAATAATGCCGGTGCAGTCACTGCACTACATCCAGCAATTGTTGCAATCAAAGGAAAGAAAACAATTGACAGCAGGAATAAAACACCTGTTGTACAGGCAGTCAAACCAGTTCTACCTCCTACTTCAACACCAGATGTTGATTCAACAAAAGAAGTCACTGTTGATGTTCCAACAACTGATCCAATAACCGTACCAATTGCATCTGACAATAAAGCTTTGTCAACATTATCCAATGTTCCATCTTCGTTGATCAGATCAGCTTTTGATGCTACAGCAACCAATGTTCCAGCAGTATCAAAGAAATCAACGAACAATAATGAAAAGATTGCGATCCAACATTGAGGATGTTGTGTTAAATCATTAAATCCCTGAATAAATGCTCCAAATAAACTGAAATCCAAATCAGTAGAAACAATTTGAGTAGGCAATGCTGGCATTCCTTCAATACCACAGACACCACCAATAATTCCAACAACAGCAGTAATGATCAGACCATAGAAAACTGCTGCTGGAACACCTTTAATCATTAAAATAACTGTCACAACAATTCCAAACAAAGCAAGTAAAACAACAGGATTTTTAAAATCACCAATTCCCACCAATGTAGATTCATTGGCTACAATAATACCTGCTCCTTTTAATCCAACAAAAGCAATAAAGAAACCAATTCCAGCGCCAATTGCCAGTTTTAACTGAGCAGGAATGGCATTGATAATTGCAGTTCTTACCCCCGTAATAGAAATAATAATAAATATAATACCTGAAACAAATACACATGCTAATGCGCCTTGATAGCTAAGACCCATATTTAAAACAATGGTGTATGTAAAAACTGCATTGACTCCCATCCCAGCAGATAAAGCAACTGGATAGTTGGCTAGTAATCCCATTAAAATAGAAGACACTGCTGAAGCAATCGCTGTTGCAAGAAAGACACCTTGAATAGACATTCCTGCTTCGCCCAAAATTCCTGGATTGACTGCTAAAATATAGGCCATTGCCAAGAATGTTGTAATACCAGCAATAATTTCTGTTTTAACATCCGTTCCATGTTTCTTCAGTTGAAATAATTTTTCTAACATTTTTTTCCCCTTTCATAAAAAAAACGCTTTTATAATACTTTATTTTTTTTCAATTGACAAGTTAAAATATCATTTATTAAATAAAAAAAGCCAGAAACATCGCAATAAATATCGCAGGCAGGAGATTTCCTACTTTAATTTTTGTCTTAAAACACAGGTTTGTCCCAACAGCAAAAATCAATACAGAACCCACAAAAGATAAATAAGATATAGCTGTATCTGTAAAATATGGAACCAAAAACGAAGCACATAATGTTATTGCTCCCTGATAAACAAATATGGGAATTGCTGAAAAAACTGTACCGATACCTAAGGCAGAAGCGAACACCATGACAATGACAAAATCCATCATGGCTTTTGAAATAAGAATACTGGCATCACCAGTCAAACCATCTTCTAAAGAACCGACTACTGCCATTGCTCCAACGCAAATCACCAGCGATGTTGAAACAAAACCTTCAACGAAACGCGAATCATTACTTTTGACTTTTTTCTTCAAAAATGCAGCAAACTGCTGTACCCGTAGTTCAATATCAACAGCTTCACCAATAATTGCCCCAAGTACCATCGAAATGACCAGGACATATGATCCTGCTGAATCAAGATGATTCTCAACAATATTCAGCATTCCTGTCATAGCTCCCGCAATACCAACAAACAAAACAGCCAGACCTAATCCTTGCATGATTGTTTCCTGAAATCTCTGTTTCATTCCATTTTTTAGCAACAGACCACACATTCCACCAGCAATAACCGCAACAGTGTTAACAATCGTTCCCAATCCAAACATCAAACTCCATCCCCTTTTATTATTAATATTAAAATCTGTCTTTTCCCTTTAACGCATCACAATATAAACCAAATAAATCAGATAAAAACCTAACATCATAATTCCAGCAGTTCTATTAATGCGTTTTTTTAAACAGGCAAAAATCAAAACAGTCAAAGAAAAAACAATAAGTATAACTGTATCTATGATATTTTCAAAAATAAACAGAACTGGACTGATAAATGATGCAATCCCCAGGACAAACAGGATATTAAAAATATTAGAACCGATAACGTTTCCCAAAGCCATGTCAACCTCACCTTTTCGAGCTGCAACAATTGATGTCACCAGTTCCGGCAAACTAGTACCAAGCGCAACAATTGTCAGACCTATAAAATTCTGTGACATTCCCATCTTCAGCGCTATGCTGGATGCCCCATCAACAACAAAATCGCCACCAAATTTAATCGCTATCATTCCACCAAAAATAAACAAAAGACTTTGCCACATAGGGATCAGGTGAATATCTTCTCCCTGACCAACATAAGAGCGCATGGCCTGATTTGCTGAAATGATCATATAAATAATATACATGACAAATAAAATTAAAAATATGATACCATCTTCTCTAGACAAGATCATCCCACTTTTTCCCAGCATTCCCAGTATAACAGCACACAGTATCGAAAAAGGAAATTCTTTCTTTAAAGTATTTCTAGAAATTGGCAGCGATACAAATAATGCTGACATACCGCAGACAACCATGAGATTAAAAATATTCGAACCAACAACATTCGCAACAGCCAGTTCATTGTTTCCCACAAGCGATGCAGTAAGACTGACTGCACATTCAGGCAGGCTCGTTCCCATAGCAACAATTGTCAAACCAATAATCATTGAGGGAATATGAAATCGCTTTGCAACTGAAGAACTGCCTTCCACGAAATAATCTGCCCCTTTGATCAGAAAAACAAAACCAGCAATCAAAATCACTAATTTCCAGATGAATTCTTCCATAATTGATCTCCTAAAAAATATTAAGGTGTTCCAGCAGTATCTTTACCCCTATTCCAATCAGGATCACACCTCCAACCATTTCGGCTCGATGCTCATATTTTGACCCAAAGAAAAAGCCAATATAAACACCAATAGCAGAAATAATAAAAGTTGTACATCCTATCAGTCCGATACATTCAACAATAGGATAATTCAAAAATGCAAAAGTTATACCAACAGCCAAAGCATCGATCGAAGTAGCGATTGCCAGCATCAGCAGTTCTTTAAAATTCAATTTAAATTCTGCACAGTTTTCATCTGCATCATCATGAAAACTGTCAATCAGCATTTTACCACCAATGATCCCTAACAGCACAAATGCAATCCAATGATCAACACTGGTAATATAAACTTCAAAATTCTTTCCTAGAAGCCATCCCAGCAAAGGCATCAGTGCCTGAAAACCACCAAAAAACAAAGCAATAACAAAAACATCTTTTTTATGTACTTTTTTCATTGTCAGCCCTTTACAGATAGATACTGCAAAAGCATCCATCGAAAGACCAACACCAATTAAAAATATTTCAATCAATAAACTCATCATTTTCCCTTCCTTATAAATAAACGAGACCCATGCATAAAAATATGCATGAGTCTCGTTCTTTAAGATTTGCCAGGTTTTTATACCATGATGTTGACAAACCGCGTCTGTCTCGACGTGTACTACTCCCTCACAACGTAAGAAATAATACCAAATTATATTTTAAAAATCAACTTTTTTTCTTTTTATTACCTAAAAATTTACAGCCAAAGATGATGAATGCCCCAAAAGCAGTCATCCCATAGACAAAAAGAAATAACGAATTCAAGCCAAATGTATCCTGCAGAATCCCACCTAAAACATTTCCCAAGGTCGATCCGATACCAGAAGTCATCATACCAATCATTGTCTGACCAGCCATCTGATCTTGTGTTTCCAGTTTATAAGTTACATAGTATGTAATAACCCCTGTGAATAAACCATATGATAATCCCTGAAACATCATCCCAATAATCAAAATGACAAGATTTGGAGACAGTCCTATCGTATAGTTTCTTAAAATATAGAAAACTGAAGCAACCACGATCAATGTCACACTGTCTATTTTTTTCATTAATCTTGGTACCATGATCATAATTGGCAATTCACTAAAAGCCATAGCAAACATACAGACACCATACAATGAAGTATTCCCACCATGATTTTTAACAATATTGATCAGATAAGTACTTAAAGCTGTTGCACCCGAAAACATAAAACAGAATCCCAGTAACAGAAAAAAGAAAATTCGATATTTTCTCATAACCGTAAAAACCGATCCTTCTTTCTTGCGTTTTACTGTCTGCACATTACTTTCTGGCAAAGTATGCAGGATAAACAGCGTGATGCATGAAAACATCGTATATGCAATAGATAAAATGCTGGTATCCAAAAATGAAATGACCTGTCCAAAAATCAAGGCACTTGTCGCCCATGAAGCTGAACCCAATCCTCTCGCCAATCCAAAATTAATGTAGATTCCCTCATTAATATAATTCATGGCAATCATTGTTAACATCGGTACTGTGGATAAATTCAAAGCGTACATCAGAATATATAATCCCATCAGCAATACCGCTGGTATCGGTAAAAACGACATCACAACATAGATGATAAATGTTACTGTCAGAATATATGTCATCAGTTTTTTGATCGTCATTCCTTTGATCTGTGAGATTAATGATGACATAAATGGTGATAAGAAAATTGTCGCAACACATGATCCTCCACTGACAATACCTATTTCTGTATTCGATAATCCTTTATATTGTAAAAACACTGCAATAAATCCGTTGATACAGCATACTGTAAACCAATAAAACAAATGAAGTAAATTATATCTTGCTTTTAAAGACATATCAAAACTTTCCTCCCTCGTTTTTTATCATAATGGATTCTTTATTTTTTGTATTATTTTTTCATAAAAAGAAAAGATTACTGCATACACATGCATCATTTAACAGATGCTTGCATATTAATTTGTACTTATGATATATCTAAGTACAAATCAATTATATTCTTCATAATTTTTACTATTCCTTTCAGCAAAAGTAAAAAAGATGCTTACATTGCTTCGCCAGACGAAAAACTGATTATGAATCTCACTTGTTTTTAATTATCTAAAAACAGCACATTGACTTGACCGCCATCATGTGCTGCTTTTTATCCTGCAATATCTATATTTATTTTAATGCGTTATTACTTCCTTGATTATAAAAATCACTTCCTATAGGATAAGAAGTGATTTTTATTAACATATTATAATTCTTTTTTCCACAAACCATGTAAATTACAGTATTCATAAACAGCAACAGCTTTTTCATCATCCGCTAAAACAAAAGCTGTTTTTGGTTCATCATCAGCAGTCAGATGATGTACTGTATATCCTTTATCTGTTTCCAAAACGATCCATTCGATCAGATGTTCAGGTGTCATTGGATGCAATGTTGAACCAACTTCAACTGCAACTTTGTTACCATCAACTTTTACAACAGGAACATGTTTTTCGGTTGCTGCATCCGTGGTATTTGCTACCAGTTCTTTCATAGCTTCGCCACAGCAGAATACTGGAACCTTTGAATCAGATACCTTGATAATAACATTTTTGCAATGCGTACATACATAAAATTTCATTTACCTTACCTCCTTGAACTTATTATACCTTATTACAAGACCAATAACGAATCAAATGCTCAAAATAATATTATATTTGGGCACTTAATATCATCGTTCCCAGCAGGATATATTCAGAAAGATTTTCAATCTTAACAAAATGTGGAAAATGCGATAAGTGAAATCTCTCAATACATTTTTTTATCTCTCTTTCAACATCTTTGCAGTCAAAGATCAGATCACTGTAAATCACAATTTCTTCAGGTGAAATAATAGCGATAATACTCAAAATCTGTTTAACAACAATTTCTAAAGTTCCCTCAGGTGTATTAGACAGCTGAACAATATCATCTGAAAGCTGTAAAGGCAATAGCTGCACTTCTCCTGCCAAACCGCCAAAACCCTTGATCAGCTGTCCATTGATAATAATCCCTGCCCCTGCCAGCCTATTGATTGGCTGATAGATCATTGACAATGACTGATGTTCATTTTGGGAAGCATAATAGCCTACAGCAGCAGCATTAACATCGTTAATGATTACAATGTCTTTATGATAACGTTCTTCTAAAATATCTCCTAGTTTCTGATTGACAATATCTTTAACAATACCTGAATGCAGATATCCGTCCACAACAACGCCAGGAATCGCAATGCCAATAACATCAATATGGCTGTTCTGTAATAATACAGTATCAATTGAATCAATAATATCCTGTAGTTTGATGTTATTTTTTATAATCTTGCTGTCCAGAGCAATACTTTGATCTTTATTATACAGTCGATATGAAATATGACTGTTATCCCCATCAGAATTAATTGATACTGCTAAAATATTTTTATGGATATTCAACTTAACCATCGCAGCCAGTGGCTCAATATAATTGGTACGTTTTTTTTCACGATTGGCAAGTGATTCATTAATAAAATTAATAAGTTCGCCAACATTATATTTAGCAAATGTCTGTGGTGGTATTTTCAGGACAAGCTGATTTTTTAAGGCTTTTTCTGCCTGCAGAAAAACATAGGAAACCTGTGGTGCCAGCAAAATGATGTCATAGTCTTTTCCTATCTTATACAATTTCTGATAGCCTACTGCTGAAACTTCAATATTTAAAGACAGCAGCTTAATAGCATCTCTTATTTTATCAGCAAAAAATTCCGTGGTCATGCCACCACTGCAGCACAATAAAACTTTATATTTTGGTTTATTTACAATTTTTTTGATACAGCTGCGCATTTCTTCAAATAATGAAATCGCATGTTTTAATGTCTTAAACTGAAAATGCAGATAAAATTCCATTTCATCTGTCAGTTTATTCATGACACATAATTCGATAATATTTTGTGGATTAAATGTAATATAGCTATAACATAAATCATTTTCTATAATAATGACATCTTTATCTTTTTCATTGAGATAAAGGTGATAATAATCCGTTCGCTGCATCAAAAGCCACTCTTTAAATATCATCGTATGTATATCTCTTAAAAAATCATCCATACCTATCCCTGCCTTACCTTATATAGGTTTATTTTAACACACTCCATGACATTATGTTATCTTATTCAGAAATAGAAAAATTTCTTTTTATCAGATATTTTTTTGATTTACAGTCTATTTAAAGCTGATATAAAATTGTCACAAAAAAAATTCCTGTTCAGGAATTTTTATTATTTTGCCATTTTGTTTAAAGCATCTTTCGCTGCCTGCTGTTCAGCTCTTTTCTTGCTGGAACCTTTCCCTACACCGAGACGCATCTCATCCATCATGACTGCAACTTCAAAAATTGGAGCGTTAGCTGGTCCCTGGGACGAAAGCAATTCGTAAGTCACTGTTTTTCTCTGATCAGCCTGAATCAGTTCCTGCAGCTTCGTCTTGAAATCCGTGATTTCATCAGAATTTATATCTTCGACATGCTTATATATCGTTCTTTTTAATATTTTAATGACATATTCAATTCCACAATCCTGTGAAATTGCTCCCATAAATGCTTCAAAAATATCAGCCAAAACACTGTTTCTGTTTCTTCCACCACTGCATTCTTCTCCAGCACCCAAATAAATATATGGTCCTAAATTTAATTCTCGTGCAAAACGCGCTAAAGATTCTTCTCTGACCAGTTTAGAACGCAATGTTGTCAGTTCTCCTTCTGGTTTTTCAGGATATTTTTCAAAAATAAATTTAGATACATAATACTGCAAAACCGCATCACCTAAGAATTCCAGCCTTTCATAATTTTTACGGCCATTTCTTTCATTTGAAAATGATGGATGGGTAAATGCTTCTTTAAAAATCTCAATATGCTGATATGGTATATCAAGACTCTTTAATAATTTACTTAAGTCCACTTTCTTCTAATCCTTCTTTCATTTTTTCTACGACATTTGTTTCAACCATATTAAATGCCAGATTCATCGCGCTTTCAAAAGCTTTAGCATCACTGGCACCATGAGCTTTGACCACTGGTTTAACAAACCCCATCATTAAAGCTCCTCCAACCGCGGCAGGATCAAACTTCTGCTTCAATCCACGTAATCCTGATTTTGCAAGAAGAGCTCCCAGTTTTGTTTTTAAGGAAAGCATAAATGCATCTTTCAGTGATCTCATTAACGTGATGGCTACCCCCTCTAATGTTTTCAAAGCAACGTTTCCAGTAAATCCATCTGTTACGATCACATCAACATCTTTCTCCAGCATTTCTTTGCCTTCAATATTCCCAATAAAATGAATATTATCCAGCTTTTCCAAAGTCTGATAAGTTTCTTTGTGAACTTCGTCACCTTTATGGTCTTCAGCACCAATATTGAGTAAGGCCACTTTTGGATCAGGAATATTTCTTACATTCTTCGCATAAACGCTGCCCATTACTGCAAAAGAAACAAGCTGTTCAACAGTATTTTCAGCATTAGCACCCACATCCAGCATGCAAACGCCTTTACCACTGTAAGTAGGAATAACTGCCATCAGGCACGATTTTTCTACTCCTGGAATGCGTTTGAGAAAAAGCATTGCACATGCATAATAGGCTCCCGTATTACCACATGATAAAACTGCATCGACTTCTCCTTTTCTTGCCATCATCATAGCTTTAACCATGCTTGATTCTTTTTTTCGTCTGATTGCCATGATATTTTCTGTCATTTCCAATGTTTCTCTGGCATCAACCAATGTCACCTGTGAATAGTCTTTCAAAGCTTCCAGTTCTTCTACTTTTCCTATCACATACAGTTCATCTGTTTTATTTTTCTGTAAGAACGATAAACAGGCTTCAACAACTATACTGCTTCCTAAATCCCCGCTCATCGCATCTATCGCTAATTTCATCATTACCACCTCATTTTGAATTATATCATATTAATCTATATATTCATTATTCATTAATAAATTGTTTTTAATTTCTGCAAGCATTTTTTGAATCTTAGGATCTTCCAGATGATATTTTAAAGCATTGCTGGCATCTTTTCTAGCAATTTCTAAAATATGAAAATCCTTAAAAATATCACCAACCATAAAAGTAGGCAATCCGCTTTGCTTGTTGCCCAGAATATCTCCTGGACCACGCTGTTTCAGATCATATTCTGAAACTTCAAAACCATTATGATGATTCTGCAAAAACTCCAACCGCTCCTGCTGCTCCTGATGTTCAGCTTCAGACAGCAGATAACAATAGCCCTGCTGATGTGATCTGCCAACTCTCCCCCTTAGCTGATGCAGTTGCGATAAACCAAATCTTTCCGCATTATAAATAATAATCATATTAGCATTGGCAACATCAACACCGACTTCAATAACTGTAGTCGAAACAAGTATCTGTATCCTGTTTTTCTGAAAATCCTCCATGATCATATTTTTTTCCTCATCATTCATCTGTCCATGAATCAATCCGACATGATACTGTCCCTGGAAATAGGAAGCCATTGCCTTTGAAATATCAACAGCATTTCTTCCAGCAATCGATTCACTTTCGCTAATCAAAGGACAAATAACATAACATTGTCCTCCATTAGCCAGATAAGCTTTTAATTCCTTGAGGATCGGTTTCATAGACGTACTTTTTATAAACTTTGTGATCACTTCTTTTCTTCCCTGAGGCATTGTCATGATCGTTGAAACATCCATATCACCATAGAGTGAAATAGCCAAAGTCCTCGGAATTGGCGTTGCTGTCATGACCAAAAAATCTACTTTTGTGCCCTTGTCCTTCAGCGCTTTTCTCTGTTCTACACCAAAACGATGCTGCTCATCTGTAATAACAAGACCGAGACGATGATAAACAACTTTATCCTGAAAAAGAGCATGAGTTCCAATAATGATATCAACTTCACCGTTTTCTATCTGCGAATAAAGCTGCTTTTTTTCTTTAACAGAAAGTTTTCCAGTCAGCAGCACCGTTTTGACTTTAGTTCTTTTAAACAGTTTCTGCAAAGAATGATAATGCTGTATTGCCAGTATTTCAGTTGGCGCCATCATCGCTCCCTGATATCCGGCCAGATAGTTCGCATAAAGCCCGATTGCTGCAACAACGGTTTTTCCACTTCCTACATCCCCCTGAACAAAACGGTACATCAGTTTAGAGCTTGACAGATCCAACAGAATATCCTCAACCACATTCTGCTGATCAACCGTCAATGAAAACGGTAAACGTTCAATAAAACGATCTACCTTTTCTTTATCGATCATTTTTGAAATCCCTATATGCTGTGTTCTGTTTATCTTAATATACTGCATTGTTAATTGAAATCTAAAAAATTCCTCATACTTGAGATAACGTATAGCAGCAATCACATCACTTCTTAATTCTGGAAAATGAATCTTATTTAATGCTTCTGCTCTATTAATCAGTTCATACTTGCTGCATAAATAATCAGGAATAATATTTGAAATATGCCCCTGATAAAACAAGAGTGCTTTCTTGACATATCCCTGAAAACTTTTCTGTGTTATTCCTTCTTTTAAAGAATAGACAGGTGTAATACCTTCTAATTCTCTGATACTTTTTAATTTTATATCACTCGCTACGATTGTCTGTCTTTTTGCTTCATATTTTCCTGTTATTGTCAGCAGCATTCCTGTCTTCATATTTTTCTTTAAAAAATGTCTGTTAAAAATAACCACTGACAGTATCTTTTCGTGATATTGACAATGAAATGTCAGTCTTGATAGCCTGCCTTTAAAGAATAACTTTGGTTCATCTATTAAAACAGCCTCTATCATGACTTTCTGTTCATCATGAAGAGGTGTTTCCATTATTTCATCATAACGGTAAGGATAATGCTGAATCAGATCCTTAACCGTAAAAATATTCATCGCATTTAATAACTGAATACGATTTCTGGTGATTTTTAAAACCTGTAAACTATACTCCATATCTTCTCCTATGCAAAAATCATGATCAAGATTGTTAAAACCAGAATACTGATAATAATACTTAAAGAACTGGCAATAGCCGGTGCATCACGACGATAGCCAATATTTCTTGAAAATACAGCCGCAACAGTTGTAATCGGAGCTGCCATCGCCAAAACAACTATTTTTCTTGCCAACAAAGGCAATGGCATCAGAAAAAAGACAATCATCATCAAAACAGCACCAAAAAACAGTCTGATAAACAGTGTTTTGACAACCATCTTCATTTCTTCTGGATTGATTTTTATTTCCAGCAACAAACCAATCATGAACATTGCTAAAAAGCCATTCCCTGCACCGATAAAAGAGGCAATGGATAATATCTGCTCAGGCAGCTGAATCTTAAAAACTGCCAAAACAAAAATCAGTATGTAAACATCAAACGGTATCGAAGAAAACAGCTTTTTCAGTACTGTTTTCACCGTTAATTTTTTTTCTGAAGAACTGACACTGCCCGCCAAGGCATATGTCCCACCCAGACACATAATGGAATTACCAACATCAAACATACACAAATAAGCAACACCCATACCTGGAAAGAAAGTCTGAACAAAAGGCATTGCAAAATTTCCAATATTATATCCTGAACAGTTCAGCATATAATACCCTTGCTTCAATGGTCCTTCCTTCTTTGATAATATATACGATATCAGCACCATGATCAGATTGGATACTGTTCCAATTGCTAAAACCAGCAGCATCGAAACACTGAGAGTGACTCCATTGGCATTACAAAGTAAAGCACATGGCAAAGTCACATTCATGATAATCGTTGCAATTGTCTGCCCATCTCTTTTATCTAAAACTTTGAGTTGCTTTAAAACAAACCCAATCAAAATAACCAGGACAAAGCCTATTGCTTTTACAAAAATAGCTTCCATTTCATCACATCCATTCTTTTTTATTATAGCATAAAATAATAGATGGACTATAATTTATAAAACAAATAAAAAAGGAAAATATAATAATTTTCCTTTAAAACTTGTCTAAAACAAACCCCATAAATTCATTAACTTCATCCATTGTCGCAAAACGCGCCGTATAAGTGTGATTTCCCATGGCACCAGCAAGAATATCAGGCATTCTTTCATTCATCACAATATGTGAGCTATACTTATAGACGATTTCATCATTGTGGTGAACATAATTGATTCCATCTCTACGTCCACAGTATACGCAATAGTATGGTCGATCTGTATGATAGTCACTATGATCTGATGTTACCATATCTGCATAAATATTATAAACATCAATGTCATTGGCCCAGTTCATCATATCAGGTGTATATCCTCCAGGTGGTCTCATGTTTACTTCCAAGCCTACAAAATCACCTTTTTTTCCTAAACCTTCGCGATCTTCCAGCAGCTGGAAAAATTCACAATGAAAGAATCTGGCATTCACTGGAAATTCTTTGACAACACTTTTCCCCAGTTTCTGCAGCTGTTCTGGGATTTCACGCAATGAATAATATCTCATATCACTGTTGTCATTAACAACATCCATGATAGAATTTGGGAAAACATGACTCGTTTCGAATAATACTTCATGCTGACTGTTAGCTATACCATCATATGAAATAATCAGTCCATTGACAAATTCTTCCATAATATACTGAGTAATATGTTCCATACGGTAGAAATTTTCAAGTTCCTGATCATTATTCAGTTTATAGGTTGCTGCTGCACCAACACCATTATCAGGTTTTACAACAACAGGATAACCAACCTCTTCAATAAATTTCTTACCATTTTCTAAAGTATCAACCAAATGATACCTTGCTGTTTTGACTCCAGCTTTTTCATAATAGGCTTTCATTCCTGATTTGGTTTTAAAGATCTGTGTCACTTCCTGTTTCATCCCCGTATTGATATTATAATCAGTTCTTAAATGGGAATCCAGTTCCAGCCAGTATTCATTATTAGATTCAACCCAGTCGATCTTTCCATATTTACTGGCAAGATAAGCAACACAACGATAAACATAATCATAGTTTTCCATATCAGATACATAACAGTATTCTGTCACTGAATCTTGCAATTCCTGACTGATACTTTCTTTTGGCATATCACCGATTGCCAGCACATTGACACCATGTCTTTTCATACGCTCACAAAAGTTCCAGTAGTTTTTTGGAAACATTGGAGATATAAATAAAAAATTCATTTTTCCTCTCCCCTTATCAATCATTTTAATTAATATTAATTATAGCATAAAAATACTGATTACTACAAAAAAACATGAAATATATCATTTCATGTTATCGATTAACTGTGAAGCCTGTTTCAAAATAGCATCACCATTCATATCAACGAAATCCTGATTAGAAATCATTTCACATGGGACAACCCCATGAATCATTTCTTTTATAGATGCAAAATCAGCTTTCGACTGAGGTGCAACCAGTACACAATCGGCATCTGGCCATGAATATTTAATAGACATTGTTCCTACAGCCCAACACATAATATTTTCATTTTGTTGATGTGCGCTTTCTTTGATCTTATTGACAAGCATATTTGTTGTCACACCAGTAGCACAGCATAATAAAATCTTATACATTATTTCATCCCCTAACTTCTTAACGAATTTATTTTATCATAAAAAACTTTTTTTTCAATATTTATATTATTTATATCCTTTGTAAAATCCGAAAAAAAGCAGGCTGTCATTCATTGTTCTACCCGCAACTCCTGCTTTGATTTCTCCTCACCGTAGTGAATGACTTCATAACCGTCATCCAATGCATTTCATTAATGCTGGATGTATCATTTACTGTAGTAATTCTAGCAGGATAAAAATCATATGAAAAGTCAATATCTCTTACAAAAAGGTATCTTTTTTTTTATATTTCCATTATAATTGTTATGGAAATTTTGTTTACGAAAGGATGTGATTGTATGTTTTATAAGGATAACGACGTTCCTGAGCCGTCATTAAAAAATACAATTATGTCTAGGAGAAACAAAATATGGAAGAAAAAATTGAAGAGTTAGAAAATATAATCAAAGAGCTTTTAGAAAGCAGAAAATATCATGAACTGAGAAAACTTCTAGAAGACGAAAATGAAGCCGATCTGGCGGAAGTTTTTGAAACAATTGACAATAATGAAAGCATTGTCCTGCTGTTTAGATTACTGCCTAAAGATGAAGCAGCAGAAGTCTTTGCCTACTTGCCTATCGATACACAGCAGACTCTGATTCAATCATTAACAAACATGGAAATCGGACAGATCCTTAATGATCTGAACTCTGATGATGCTGTTGATATGCTGGAGGAAATGCCAGCAAATGTTGTAAAAAAGATTCTCGCTCTGGCTGATCCACAGACCCGCAGAGATATTAATTCACTGTTACAGTATCCTGAAGACTCTGCCGGTAGTATCATGACAGTTGAATTCGTTGATCTGCGTTCTTTCATGAGCGTTGAGGATGCTATCAACAGGATCAGACAGAAAGGTATTGACAGTGAAACCATTAACTACTGTTACGTCACCGATGCACAGAAACATCTTTTAGGTGTCATTTCACTCAGAGAAATCATCTTAGCAAAACCAGATGAAAAAATCGAAGATCTGATGGACGACAACATCATTATCGTTACGACCCTCCAGGATCAGGAAGAAGTCGCAAAATCATTCAAAAAATACGATTTCGCCGCTATGCCAGTCGTTGATCAGGAAAACAGACTGGTTGGGATCATCACTGTCGATGACGTTATGGACATATTGGAAGAAGAAGTCACTGAAGATATCGAAAAAATGGCTGCAATTACACCAAATGATCAGCCTTATATGAAAACCAGTGTCTACGAAACATATAAAAAGCGTATTCCCTGGCTACTGCTGCTGATGATTTCAGCATCAATAACCGGGAAAATCATTCAAGGATTTGAATCTGCACTGGCATCCTGTGTCGTTTTAACTGCCTTTATCCCCATGCTCATGGATACGGGCGGAAACTGCGGTTCTCAGGCATCTGTTTCAGTCATTCGTGCTCTGTCACTTGATGAACTGGATTTTCGTGATCTGCCTCTCGTTCTCTGGAAAGAGCTCAGAGTTTCGATCTTGATTGGTTTTACGCTGGCATGCTGCAACTTTATCAAAGTAATCTTGATTGATCAGATTTCTTTGATCGTTGCTTTTGTAGTATGCTTCACCTTATTTTTAACTGTAATTACAGCTAAACTGGTTGGCTGTGCCTTGCCAGTAATCGCATCAAAATTAGGCTTTGACCCTGCCGTCATGGCCAGCCCTTTTATCACGACCATTGTTGATGCTTTATCACTGCTGCTGTTTTTCAATATAGCCACGACATTTTTAGGTATTTAAATTTTTTACAAAGGAGCATAAATTATGACCTATCATTTTATCAATGATGACTGTAAAATTAATTTTGATCTGCCAGAAGGAGTCGAAAAAATCATAAAACTCGTCGAAAAACTTGATCAGCTGAATGATCATGAATATTTCAGTTATGCCTCTACGCTTAAAGCAACAGTTGACTATTATGTCTCGAAAGGTGAAATCAGTAAAACCCAGCAGGAACTTTTAAACAAACGTTATCCCACTTTATAATTTATCATGAAAAATCCAGAAATTTATCATTCCTGGATTTTTTTAAACCAATTCATTTTCTGACAGAACTTATAGATCCCATCTTCCGTATTTTTATCTGCGATATATGTCGCCTGTTGCTTTAAGGCCTGACAGGCATTGCCCATAGCTACACAGGTCCAGAGATCTTTATCAAACATATCAAGATCGTTATAATCATCGCCAAAAACAACAACATCTGCCAAAGGAGCCTGCAGGATATCCATCATCTTGATAATTCCTGCTTTTTTGTTGTCAGGCTGAAACATCAGATATTCTTTTTCAAAACGCAGTGATCCTAACAGATCGATACTTTGAAAATGCTCCTCATCATCTTCATCTAATGCCAGATAAAGTTTATAAAAATGATGAACCTGATGAAAATCAAAAGAACGATCAAAAATGTATGTTGTTGGTTCTTTTCGAAATCCTACCTGCTGGATAAACAGATCATTTTCACTGTAAACTTCAACAGAATCGTTCAATGCGATCAGATAGCCTATATCTTTGTTTCTGGCCTCTTCTAGAATCCTTAATGCCTTTTCTCTCTGTAAAGGTGTATTTTCGATCAAAGCACTATTTAAAACAATACCATTACCACCGTTGCAGACCATATGATCAAAATTCAGTTCTTTTCTTGTTTTCTCTGCTTTATAATGTGCTCTTCCTGTATTCAGACAGACAAAATGTCCAGCCTGTTTAAGCAGTTTAACAGCCTCCTTTGCAGAAGGAACGATCTGATGAGTTTTGAGATCCGTTAAAGTGCCATCAATATCAAAGAAAAAATATTTTTTCTGATTCATCATTATTTCAGTCCCTTAACGCCTGTTTCCAGTATCTGCATCTGCAGTAAAGTCTGCCAGGGCTGAATGACCTGCTCCTTACCTTCAACAATGCAGCTATAAATATCATCATATACCCTTGCATAATCTCCCTGTTCACTAGGAACTTTTTCTTCATGATAAACACCCTTTTCATCATAATATGTCAATACCCCATAATGTTCAGGTAAATCTTTGCCAAAATCATCATGATTTGGCATATAGAACAGTTTTAAGTGTTCTTCCTGACGGTCTTTATCACACTTTTCAAACATTCCTTTTTTTCCATAAACAATAAACGATGGCCTTGCTTTGATTCGAAAATATGATGATTTAACAGAAACTTTTAAAGTTCCATAATAGAGATCAAGATCAAAATAATCATTCATCCTTCCTGTTCCCAAAAGCTGTCTGACATCATAGTGAATCATATCAGGCTTACCAAAATAAGATATAACCTGATCCAGGGTATGACATCCATGACCATAGAGATAAGACATAGCTGGATCAAAATGGTCAGTTTTTTCAGGAATTTCTGGTCGATAATAGTCAAAATGCATTTCCAGTTCCAGCAGCTCACCCAGTTTCCCTGATTCGATAACCTTCTGCACTGTCAGGAAATCACTGTCATATCGACGATTCTGATATGGTGAACAGTATAATCCTTTGCTTTGTGCCAGTGCGAAGATTTCTTCAGCCTGAGCATACGTTTCCATAAAAGGCTTTTCACATAGACAGTGTTTACCTGCTTCCAGCACCATTTTCGTATACTGGTAGTGATACTGCTGCGTTGTACAGACAACAACCATATCAATTTCATCATCTAATAAAAGATCATCTAAATTTTCACTGTAATGAACTCCGTCAATTTTTTCCCAGACATCATGATGAATATGAGGATTATAAATGGTCTTAACGATAAACTTATCTTTTCTTTGGAAGACAAAAGGCAGGTGATAGCGATTTGTACTTTTCCCATTGCCAATAAATCCTAAGACTAACTTGTTACTTATCATTATCAAACACGATCCTTTCTTCTTTTCTGCAGTTTTCCATTAATTTTGCTATTGCTAAAGACTGCTGCAGCATTTTCTGCTGCTTTTCGCTGTCATGATTATTGATCATTTTTATAAATTCCTTAAATTCATAGTACAAACGATGCTTCAGATCAAATGTCTTTGTTTCACTTCTACCATCGTTATAATAAATCGTATACTGTGTCATTTGACTTAATGGTGTATTAATGATCAAAGAAGCCTGATCTCCCTGGATTGAATTCATCAGTGGTGCCTTACAGTCTTTTGCTCCAATAGCAACAGCTTTGAAATCTCCATAGTCACATGTCAGAATTCCACTGGTATCAATATTTCTTTCTATATTTGCCTGATAGTAATACTGCAACGGAAGTCCAAACAGCCCTACCATGGCATGAATATTATAGATGTTTAGATCCATCAAAGCGCCTCCAGCTTTATGATAATCAAATACCGGCAAAATCTTTCCCGCTTTAAACGCATCATAACGAGAAGAATACTGTGAATAGTTAAAAGAAACAATCTTAATTTGACCTAGCTTGCTCAAATCTTCCCTTAACGAAAGGTATGAAGGAAGATAAGGTATATTCATAGCTTCAAAGATCATCAGTTTTCTTTCATTAGCAATCTGGATCAGTTCTTCTAGTTCATTAGCGTTAGCAGTGATCGGTTTTTCAATAATAACATGTTTCTGCGCCAGTAACGCTTCCTTGCAGAATGAAAAATGCAGATGATTTGGTAAAGCACAGTAAACTGTATCAATTTCACTGTCCAGCAGCTCCTGATAATCAGTAAAAACACCATCCAGACAGTATGTTTTTGCCATTTCAGTCGCTTTTTCCTGAGAGTGAAGTGTTGAAAACAAATACGTTTTTTCAACTCCGAGTTCACGGTATGTACTCATCAGATCATTAACGATCATTCCTGTTCCTAAAATTCCTAATTTCATTTTGTTGCTTCCTTTCTTATCAGCTCGATGACCTGCTGTAAATATTTTGAATCACTTAATGTATGGATAGCATTTTCATGTCTATGATGTCTGACATCATCGATCAGAGCCTGAATTTCACATGTCATATCATCGCCAGCAAGGGGATAATGTCTGGTAATGATCTGATCATCTGTTTTAATCGTATAATCTGTTATTCTATTATAAACAGGTATCATGATTTCCCCTTTTGTTCCTTTGATAACTGCATATCGTTCTTTATTATAATTGATGGCACCTTCACCTGTACCAATGATTCCATTTTGAAAATACAGTTTTGTCTGAAAACACATTTCAATCTCATTTTCCACTTGAATCTGCGCCTCGATTCTGTCAATTTCACTATTGGCTACATCTAAAATAAATCCAATTACATAGCTCCCCAGATCATTCAAAGCTCCACCTTGCCTCTTATCAAAAAGATATGTATCTTTTCTCCCCTGAGTTGCATCAAAGCAGAAATTGGTTTCAATAGTTTCAATCTTTCCAATCATTGACAAATCTCTTTTCAGTGCCTGAAAACCATGATTAAACTTAGTTTTAAATGCTTCCAGACAATAACCATCATATACTTTGACCTTTTCCATGATTTCATCAAGATCTCCACTGTTTAAAACAATTGGTTTTTCAGACAAAACAGCTTTATGATTCTCCAAAGCCCTGATGATCCATTCTTTATGATACAAATGCGGCAGAGCAATATAAACAGCTTCAATGTCCTGATCTTCCAGTAAAAATGTATAATCACGATAAAGTCTGACATCAGGATGTTCTTTGAAATATTCATCATTTTCATCAGCACTTCGTGAAGCCACCGCATAGACTTTTCCTTCAGTTGTATACTCTATGCTTTTTGCAAATTTTCGTGCTATATTGCCAAAACCTAAAATTCCAAATTTCATATTTTTTCTCCTGTCTTTTGATATCTCTTAACTCTGTTATATCATGTCTTATGTTATTTTTAAAGATATGATTTCTATTATAGGACGATTTTGCTATACTGTAAAAAAGGAGGTTCATTATGCTGGATATTCAACTCATTCTCGTCGATATCGATGGAACATTATTAAATGATCACAATACAGTCACACCACAGACCATCGCTGCAATTGCTAAATTAAAACAGAAAAACATATTATTTGGTATTGCCACCGGCAGAACACCATATGCGGTCAAAAGACTTCTCAAAGACTGGAAAATTGAACCTTATGTTGATCTCATTTTGGGTTTCAATGGTGCATGTTTCTTAGATAATCATACTCAGCAGATGTATTCATTCGATCTGCTTGATGGTCAATATATTTCAGAAATCTTCACTGATTTTGCTCAGTATAATTTCAATGCCGGTATCTATGATAAAAATACTTTTCATGTGTTAAGGAAAGACGAACTGGTGACACAGATTGCTGAAAAAAATAAACTTCAGCTAATCATTGATGATTTCAGTCAGTATCAGCAAAAACAGATTGAAAAAATGCTTATGATAGCTGAACCACAAGAAATTGATAAAATGGCTGCACATTATCAGACTTTAAAAAACAGACATTACAAAGCCGTCAGATCAACCCGTATCTTACTGGAATTTTTAAATCCTAAACTGTCAAAATCAAAAGGCATCATGCATCTATGTCAAACCTATCATATTGATTCTGCAAAAGTACTGACTTTTGGCGATGAATTGAATGATTATGAAATGATCAGAGATTTTCATGGTGTTGCCATGGCTAATGCCAACCCACTGATCAAAGATGTTGCCAAATATATCACCAGATCCAATAATGATGATGGTATCGCCTGTTTCATCAATACCTACATATGCAATGAAAACTCTGAAGATCGATGATGTGATCATCACAGATTCTCAGAGTTTTATTTTAACAGGATATGTATAGCCTGAGCAACACTGTCAACAATGTCATCAGCAATATCTTTTACACATGCTGGTGATGTTGGAAATGTAAAAGCATGATCTACGATTTCAAGCATAGGCATATCATTATAGGAATCACCAATTCCTGCAATATCTGTTATATTCAGTTCTTTTTTCAGCCTTTCAATTCCTGAACCTTTAGAACATCCTTTTTCAGTAACATCAATAAATTCTTTATTCTGGTGAGCACTCAATTCAGGAAAAAGCGTTTCAATCTCCTGACAGACCTTGCTGGCATTTTCATCATTGAAAGCATACATCGAAAAACCATAGATGTCACCATCTACCTCTTCCGGTAATGAAATATGTTCCATTACGATTCCAGGAAGTTCTTTTGTTTCAAAAGAATAGATTTTAAAATTAGCCTGAATATAAAGTGGATATTTTTCATGAAAAGTCTGATAAAACTGCTTTAACAGCTGTTTTGAAATAGTACTTTTATAGATCACCTGAAAATTCTTATCCAAAATCAAAGCTCCTGAACACAAAATATAAAAATCCAGGTCAATCAGATCACGACACATATCTGTAATCCCCTGAAAAGGACGACCTGAACATAGTCCAAAAAGATTCCCCTGTTTCTGAAATTCTTTAATTTTCCTGATATCCTCGTCACGAAAATGATCATCAAACATTAATGTCCCATCAAAATCACTCGCCAATACTTTCATTTTATCTCCTCCCTGCTTTTATTTTATCGTAAAATGCAAAGAAAAAAAGTTTTTTTCAGAAAATGATAAACCAATGTATAAACTGAATAGAACTGTTGATAATTTTACTGGTGAAAAATATGAATCAGTCTATTTGGCAAAAAACAGCACAGAAAAAAAAATCAGAACCGCTAAAAAAAGATATCAATGTTGATGTACTGATTATTGGTGGTGGCTTATCAGGAACAATGAGTGCCTATTATTTAAGAAACAGCCATCTTAATATTGCAGTAGTAGAAAAAGATCAGATGGGTAGTCATACCAGCGGCCATACAACAGCTAAAATAACAATCCTGCATGACCTTATTTATCAGCGTTTGGCTCGCCATTACAGTGATGAATATGCCTATCAGTATTATCTTTCAAATAAAGAAGCCTTAAATGATATCAAAAGCATTATCAAAAATGAACAAATTGATTGTGATTATCATGAAAATACCGCTTTTCTCTATACTAATCAGCAACGAAATGTTACAAAGCTCAAAAAAGAAAAATACCTGTTACAGTCTTTTGGTGAACCCATCATAGAAACAGCAGAGCATTTGTATACGATTGGTATCACAAATCAGGCTGTTTTTCATCCCTTAAAATATCTCTATCAGATTATTCAGATCTGTCAGAAACATCATATTCAGTTTTATGAAAACAGCAAAGCAACTACGATCATCCGTTACCATGATCATTATAAAGTCAATGTGAATGGACACTCTGTAACCTGTCGCTATCTTGTTCATGCGACAAGATATCCATTTATCAAAAAAGGATTCTATTTTTTGAAACTGTTTCAAACCCGAGAATGTATTGACCTTGTTTCCAGCTCCCAGGGAAAAGACAGTTCTCTTTCAGCTGATCAAACAGTCAGCTATCGTTCAATTGACGACGATCATTCACTAATCATTAACAGATACACTCATGACTGGTTTGCACAAGACAGCATGCCATTAAGAGGAGTTCCCTATATTGGACAATACAAAAATCACGAATACATGATTTATGGCTTTCAAAAATGGGGCATGACCCTTTCTCATGTTGCAGGAAAACTTATCAGTGATCTGATTTTAGAGAACTATAATCCCTACAAGCCATTATACTACTGTCATTATTTCTCTATTTCGCATTCTCGTCTTTATCTTAGACAAATATTAAGCAATACATTAAAAGGATATATCCTGCAAAGATATCAGACCGAAGAACTTGATCAGCTTAAAGCAAAAGAAGGAGCCATCATCAAAATTCAGCATCATCTCTATGCAGTCTATAAAGATGAAAACTGTCATTTCCATATCTTTTCTCCCTATTGTCCCCATTTAAAATGTCTTGTTCATTTTAACAGGAAAAATCAGACATGGGACTGTCCCTGTCATCAGTCTGTCTATGATGCCTATGGACATCTGCTTGAAGGACCAAGTCTATCATCTCTAACAGTTGTTAATGACAAAAATCATTAACAATTTTCATTTTCAATAACAATTTCTAAAGAGATGTTATATAATAAAATTAATCATATATGGGGAGGTAACATATGAAAACATATTTAACATTGGATGTTGGTGGCAGTGCCATCAAATATGCATTGATTCAGGAAGATTTAACAATTATCGAAAAATCAAGTGTTCCAACACCAATGGACACATTAGATAATTTTATTGAAACAATAGGAAAAATATATGATCAGTACAGTCAGAAAATTGATGGTATGGCCATATCTATGCCAGGAATCATCGATCCTGAAAAAGGTTATCAGTACACTGGTGGTGCCTTACGCTATATCAGTGATCTTGATACTGTCAATACTCTTAAAAAAAGATGTCCAACAAACATCACGATAGGAAATGATGCAAAGTGCGCAGCTAATGCCGAAATTGGCTTTGGAAATCTCCAGGATATTCAAGATGGAGCTGTCGTTATCCTCGGTACCGGAATTGGCGGATGTCTGATCAAAGACCATCAGGTTCATACAGGAAAACATTTTTCAGCTGGTGAATTTTCTTTTATCAAAACAAATAATAATGATGCTTTTTCTTGGGATAATGCCTGGTCTACCCGTTGTGGAATCAAAGGTTTACTGGAAAGAGTACAGGAACAGTTAGAAACCGATGAAACCTATACCGGTATCGAAATATTTGACATGGCAAATAGCGGAAATGAAAAAGTACTTGCTGGTATCAACGAATTTGCTAAAGAAGTCGCTGTACAGATCTTCAACGTTCATATTATCTTTGATTGTGAAAAAGTCGCTATTGGTGGCGGCATCTCAGCACAGCCAATACTAATCGATCTCATCAATAAAAATTTAGACCAGATTTATGCTGATTTAGGTTTCAGTGTCTATCGACCAGCAATCGTTCCCTGCAAATTCAGAAACGATGCAAATCTAATTGGTGCACTCTATCAGCACATTCAGACTTATAAATAATATTTTACAGATGCTATTCTTGTGAAATTTACAAATTCATGTATAATATTTGAAAGAGGTGAGAAGAATGCAGGCTGTATTTGTCGTATTAAATAAGACCGAAGTATTACAAGATCTGTTAACAAAATTAAAAAAAGCTGGTGTAAAAGGTGGAACTGTTTTTGATTCAACCGGAATGATATCATATATTCAAGATACTGATGAAAGTTATATTCTTGGATCTTTGCGTTTATTCCTGGAAACTTCCCGACCTGACAGTAAAACAATGTTCTTCATTATTGAAGACAGTCAGCTTGATATCGTTTTTAAAACCGTAGATCAGGCAGTTGGCGGAATATCAAATCATGATACGGGTATTGTTTTTGCAATGCCAATTACAAGAGTTGAAGGTTTAATCAAAATATAAAACCATAAACTGCTGTATGTGTTTCATCTTATAGCAGATTATGGTTTTTTTACTATTTTCTTTTATCAGCAAATATCGATAATAAGATATTCACTGGGTGCGCCGGTTTTGATCGGATATTTCCAGCCGGCAATACCAGAAGTTGTTATGGCCGTAAAGTCACCAATTTCTCTTTTCCCGTAAACCAGTGTATCACTCGTTAATGACTGAACAATCCCCTGAGGAAACAGCTGACCGCCATGCGTATGGCCAGAAATCTGAAGATCACATCCCAGTTTGGCATTTAATTCCAAATCCAAAGGCTGATGATCAAGAACAATCGTATAATATTCGTCATTACGATCAGTGTATAGATCTTCCATCATTAAACGACTTCCATCATTATAAAAACGGGCATCACCGCGTCCAATGATCATCACATCTTCAACAGCACTGATTTCATCGTCCAGAACAGTCACACCATACTTTTCAAATTCATTTCGGATATCGTCACCCTGATACTGTGGATTCCCTGCATAAAGATTCTGATCATGATTTCCATAAACATAGTAGATTCCTTTTGTATTTGCCATTGAACCAAGCACTCTACACGTTTTTTTCATTAATTCATAGGATGTATTTTCATCAAAAATATCTCCATCAAGGACAACAATATCTACCTTTTCATCATCTATGTCCCGACATACTTTTTGCAGATCATCAATATTCATTGATACTCCCATGTGTAAATCAGCAATTACCGCAATCCTTAGATCACTGATTTTTTCACTGTCTAAAACATATCTCGTCACAACGATATGATGCATATTATAATAGCCATACGCAAAAATACAGCTGACAGTGATAAAACAGGCCAAACCTGTAGGAATAATATATTTCACGACTTCAAACTTTCTTACAAAGACATAAATGATTTCAAGAAAGAGCGATACAGCAAGAACATGATAATAAATCACCGCTTTAATATCCAGGAAATTAACTGCTGGCAAGCTGATCAGAAAGACTAACAGATACAGTAAAGGCAACAGCCAGAAAGATAAAGACTGTTTTATCAGTATTTTAAGTAAACGATAAATAAAAAATGTAAAATAAAGTGATCCAATACCAATAAAAAAATACCCTTTTGGCAAAATCATCTGATTTTCTCCTTCGTTACGATCATCTCTGCTTTGCCAGAGCAGACATAATAAGGCTGATGTGTCATTTTTAAAGCTTTTGTTTCCTGGTATTCGATTTGGTTTGCCATTAATTTCCTGCATAGATCGCCCATATCTTCAAACAAATCAAAATCTAATCGATTATATGAGCTTACTTTTGACTGATATTCCTGCCCATCATGCCCTCCATAAAATAACCAGTTTTCATTGATGTTCAGTTTCTGCAATTCTAAAATGACTTTTTCGATATTTTCATTATACTGTTGAATACACAATGATTCATCTAACTGCATCCAGCAGCCACAGCCAGAACCAATCGCATCACCAGTAAAGACCATCTGTTGTTTTTGATCAACAAAAATAACCGAACCCGGTGTATGACCACCCAAGGTAAGAACATCAATCTTTCTTCCCCCTAATTCAAAAGTCTGTGGCATCCATTTTAAACACTGCGGCTCTTTAAAATTCAAACCATCACTTTGAAAATGGCCCATATTCATTTTCATATGTCGACTATAGATATCTTTATCATCTAAATTCATATAGACATTGTCAAAATCACCACTTTGTCCTGTATGGTCAATATGACCATGTGATAAAGCCACTGTTACTGGTAAAGCGGTCAACGATGCGACAAAATCTGCCAGACTTTCTTTTTCCATTCCAGTATCAATCAGCAATGCCGCATGGTTGCCTAAAAGCAAATACATAGCATCATCATAACTGTCAGTAATTTTATAAGTTGTATCATTAATTTTTTCAGCGCGATACATCATTTTTCCCCTCCATTAGTTTTTGATTAAGTTTTTGATAGATGTGATCATTCATCCATTTTTCCTGACAGACTTCTGCCACCTCTTCACATTTAAACCATTTCAGCTGACTGTTTTCATCTTCTTTGATAACGAGATCTTCATTTTCATTAGCTTCAATCAAATACGTCACATTATAATGAAGATGTCCTGAAATATACTGTCCATTTTTCATATGACCATTGACTGTCAGTACTTCCAGCGAAAAAATATCATCTCTGATCTTCAGCCTGGTTAAACCACTTTCTTCATGAACTTCTTTTAGGATTACTGCTTTGAGATCTTCATTTCCATCTGCATGTCCTCCCAGCCATGACCATGACTGATAAATCAGATGATAACACAACAGAACCTTGCTTTTGTCATGATTGACGATCCATGCTGATGCTGAAAAATGACCTGTTTGATTTTTGCGGCTGAAGACATCTTTTTCATTTATTTTCTGCAATATGATCTGTTTGTCTTTTTCTTCCTGCTGATTGCAGGGTATATATTTTTCTATTGCTTCTTTCATCATACCTCCAAATAAAAGAAAAACAGGAAAAGCCTGTTTATTCTTGAATATATTTTTGATAATACATAATACGAAGCAGATCAAAAATTGTCATGATCTGATAATTAAAAATAATTCCATCGAATCTGCCTGGAACCCTAATTGTATCATTGGTGATTTTTTTCCTTTGATATGTTGGATTTTGAGTAATCAGCAGCGATGTCGTATTATCCAGTGACAAACGCTTTTTCTGATACATAAAGCTTTCCATCGCTCTTCCTGTTGCCGAAATAAAGATAACATAGTCATCTTCACCAAAAATCATATCCCTGTCGTAGGAATGAAACTGGAGAACCGGCTTATCAAAAGTAATCAGATCTGTCTGCATTTCTACAGCAATTGACATAGGATAAAGTGCTCCCACCAGAATGACTCTTTTACAGTCATGAATTTTCTGACAGACCTGATCAATTCTTGCCAGAAAATCTTCATTATCATCGGATACTTTGATCCTTTCTACATAGGTCTCTATTTTCAGGTTTTCCATACGTTCTTCAATCTGTTCCAGACGAATGCGCTTATGATCTTTATATCGCTGTAAAAACGATTCATAATCATGAAATCCCAGATATCTTAAAAAGCTCAGAATGGCATTTGCTGAAATGCCTGATTTTTCAGAAGCCTGTTCCAAAGTCATTTTGTCATAATCTTTATAATTAACGATAAAGAAAACACAGAACCTGTAATAGTCATCTAAAAATAATGTTCCATTGAGATATTTTAATATTCTTGCTAAAAGTATATTCATAAAATTACCCCTTAAATAAAATGATATTTTTTATAATAAGTTACGCGTAAAATGTCAAAAATTGTCATTAAACGATAGTTAAAATCAATACTGTCATGTCGAGAACTTGGTGCAATTAAAATATCATCAGTAACCATATTTTCTTTATAGCTTCTATTTTGCGTAATCAGTAAAGTATGGGGAAGACTGCAATCTAAATGATCATTATCCTTCATAAAATTATTGACCGCTCTTCCAGTTGCAGAAATAAAAATGACATAATCCTTTTCATCCAGTTTTAATTCTCGATCATAGGCATGATACTGCAAAACCGGTTTCCCAAACGTAATCAGGTCGGTTTGAAATTCTACAGCAATTGACATTGGATATAAAGCACCAATCAGTACAACTCTTTTGCTGTCTGAAATATCCTGACAAATCTTATCCAGGTTTTTCATGAATTCATCCCTATCATCACACATATGTACCTGATTAAACAAATCATCTATCTTTAATCCCAGCATCCTCGAACGAATCTGATCTGAACGAAGAATAACGTCCTGATAAAGCTTTGTCTGGAATTCGTCAAAATCATTGAATCCTAAATATGATAAAAAACTTAAAATTGACTCTTTCATGATGTGTGATCTTTCGCTGACTTCTTCTAATGTTAGTTTATAAAAATCAACATAGTTTTCAACAAAGAATACACAAAAACGATAATAATCATTCAGAAACAATGTTCCATTCAGGTATTCTAAGATTCTTGCCAATAGTACATTACCCATAATGATTCCCCTTCCTTTATCTCTACATAATTCCATTATAACAAAACTCAAGAGAAATGAGAGCAAAAAATAGACTTTTAAGCTTTTTTTTCGCTTATTGACGCCTTTCTTCTATAAATTAAATCAATCCCAGCTTTTCCAGACTTAAAGCAATCCCGTCATGATCAGGATCAATGAATGTATCATAAGCAATACCCAGCAGTTTTTCTTTAGCACCTTCATATACGATACCTAAATGCGCTTTTTCAAGCATCTGATAATCATTCATGCTGTCGCCATAAGCAATTGTATCCTCCAGGCTTGCTCCATAATAATCGATTACTCTTTCAATAGCATGGGCTTTGGTACAGTCCTTAACAATGATTTCTCCATTAATATAATCATCTTCAGGTTTAGAAAACTGGACAACATTAAAATCCTTGCTAAGATGTGGAACAGTGTCCAGCAATGCATATTTATCATAAGAAATAAAGACAATTTTGGTCACTTTATCTTTTCCAAAATCAAATTCACTAACAGGCTTAATGTTTTCATTTCTTTTTCTCTGTTCGACCATTCGAGCCAATTCCGGGTTATCAGATTTGTCTTTTTCTCTTCTTTCTAAAAATTCTTTGGCATAAACAGATTGAAACAGACAATCTTTTGTCTCCAGAGTAAAACCAACTTTAGCATTAGTAAATAAAAGCAATGCTTTTTTCAGCAAAACTGGATCCATACTGCTTTCAAAAATATACTGTCCATCAATTTCAATAAAACTGCCCGCTGAAGAAATCACGCCATCAAAACCAATTTCTAAAATATCTGGTGTAATCGAAACTGGTGCTCTTCCCGTACATACAAAAGCTTTATGACCGTTTTTTCTTAACTGCCTGATCGCGGCTTTGGTTCTTTCTGTTATTGTTCGACTTTCCCCTCTTAATGTTCCATCAATATCAAAAAATACATACTTCATCATGCTCATCCTCTTATTTTAATATTTCTTCTACATAAACAGGTTTTTCAACTTTCTGCTCAACAATTTCAATTGCCTGATATAATTGTGTGATGATTTCTTCTTCAACTTTTTTGTGTGCATAAATAACCATCAAAATATCATCTTCTTGAACATGATCCCCTATCTTCCTGTTTAAAATGATACCAACACTATGATCAATGACATCTTCTTTGGTCAAACGACCACCACCAAGTTTCATGGTAACAATTCCTAAAATTCTAGCATCAAGTTTTTTGATATAACCTGCCTTTTTAGAAGCTAGCTTTATCATAACACTTCCACGTCTAAAACGCCGCGGATTTTCTATATATGAAACATCGCCACCTTGCGCTATGACAACCTGTTTAAACTTTTTATATGCTTCACCTTGATCGATGACATTCTTTAAAGCCTGAACCGCTTTTTTCTTGTCAGTAAACAATTTTGCCTGCAAAAGCATTTCACTGGCAATTTCCAGACATAGCTCTTCCAGATCTTCTGGCCCATTACCACGAAGTGTATCAATAGCTTCTATAACTTCTAGCGTATTCCCAATAGCTTTTCCTAATGGCTGGTTCATATCAGATATGATCGCACAAGTATCTTTCTGACATCTTTTTCCTATTTCAATCATCAAGTTTGCCAATTGAATGGCCTCTTCCCTTGTCTTCATAAAAGCACCTTGTCCATACTTAACATCTAACAGTATCGTATCAGCACCACTGGCAATTTTTTTAGACATGATTGATGAAGCAATCAACGGCATACATGAAACGGTGCCCGTAACGTCACGCAAAGCATAAAGCTTTTTGTCAGCTGGAACAAGATCATCAGTCTGTCCAATCAGGGCAATACCTATTTCATTGACCTGATCAATAATTTCTTTGTGCTTTTTAAAAACACAATATCCCGGTATCGATTCCAGCTTATCCAATGTTCCACCTGTATGTCCCAAACCACGTCCTGACATTTTCACTATTTTAGCACCACATGCAGCAACCATCGGAGCTATGATCAGTGTTGTTTTATCTCCTACACCCCCAGTTGAATGTTTATCAACAAGCACACCATCAATTTGCGAAAAATCCATGATTTCCCCACTATATGCCATGGCTTTGGTCAATAATACCGTTTCCTGAGTTGTCAATCCTGTAAAACAGATGGCCATCAGTAAGGCCGAAACCTGATAATCAGGAATATCGCCTTTTACATATCCATCAATAATAAACTGAATCTGTTTTTCATTGAATTCACCATGATTCTTTTTCAGTTCGATCAGATCAACCATTCTCATTATCATCATCTCCTGTTTCTATTTTACTATATTCCTGTTAACCAGGCAAAATGAAAAACAGCCTGTCTTTAACAAAATAAAGTCATCAGCTGATGACTTTATTTAATAATACCTTTTTACCTCTGAAGGCAAAAACTCAAATTGCTTTTTCATCTTCATCATGATTTTTCCAACCAAGAACAAACCAATCAGCAGCACAAATACTACGCATAATATCATTTGAATCATATTCTGTATGCAGGCCAGATAAATTCCTGTTAATGGTATGATCATCAATAAAAACATAAAGATATTTAACCAGAACATCTGTATATAAGTCATACCTAAACAGCGATAGAGCCTGAGATCCTGGATGCTTTTTTCTATGAAAATATTTAAAACCAGTACCAGGATCGTGATTCCAATCAAAACACAGATCAGATCATAAACAAATAACTTCGCCATTGATTCCGTAGATGCTGCGTTATTATATTCTTTGACCAGATGATAATCAGTATAATTCTGATTAAAATACTCTGTTAGATCACGATGATTGGAAAATGAATAAAAATACTGTTTTTTATCATCAGGAATTGTATTTTCAAAGACAATAAAACTATCATTTAATTGATAAAATTCATCATCCTCATATTCATTTAAAATGATACCTGTAATCTCATACTCTAGGATAGATTCGTCGTTTTTCAAGGTTACAAGATCACCAATCTGATATCGTGAATCAGCCATAGAAAAATATTCACTGCTGCCCCAAGTACGATATAAACACTGATGATACGTTACTGGCAACTGTCCATCAAACAAGACATATTGGTCTGTGTCATTTTGTTCATAAGTTGCAATAAGATAAGGATATCCTTCTTCAATATTATCACTTATATCATAATACTTACTATATACCTGTTCACTGATGTCATCACCAACGATCTGATGATCAAAATTCATTTTATCCTCACTACGATAATAATACTGATATCCAGGTTGAGAAAGATCAGAGATTTTATAAACATCATGAAACTGTATATTGAACCCAGAACTGATGATACTGTTTAAAATATACAGTAAATACAAAGCAATCATATTCACACTTACCAACACTGACCAGTGATGACGTATTTCTCGTCTGGCAATATTAAAAATATGCATCTTTGCAGCTTTATGATATTTATTTTTTTCGTCCTTTGCTTTCTAAAAATCAGACTGTCTAAAGAGCGAAAAAACAACACAAAATAAGTAAAGTAAACAATAACAAGCGTTAACAGTACCAATATTCCCAGATAAGAACATAAAGGCATAAGGGTAAAATGAAAGTAATATTGCTCTGTCAAAAGATAAATGGCATAGCTTATAAAGAAAGTCAAAACTAACCCTAGAACAATAGAACAGATGAGTGAAATAATCACAAGGCATACTGTTTCGTAAAAAAGGTATCTTCGAATTTGATTCTCATCCATCCCAAGACCTTTTAACAGCAGCAGTCGTTCCTGCTTGTGGATCATCGTATATCCCACTGCAACGGCTATCCCTGCGACAGCAAAGGCCATAATGATATTCAAAATTGATTCATCACTAAAGTTGCTTCTCACTGGTATGTATCCAACATATTGCGTTTCATAAGATTCTTTATAATAACCTTTTTTTATCTGTATGAGATCATCATTCAAAAATAAATTAAAAATATACTTATCCTCTGGCGCTTCATAAGTCGCTATATTTCCCTTGATAAAAGTATAATGATGAACAGATGGCAAATGATAGGTAAAATAATCAAAAGCATAAATACACCAGTTTTTATCATAGTCATTGACAACACCAACGATTTTGAAACGTTTTACAGTTTGTTCAATATTGAGGTCAATATAATCACCAATATTCCCAATTGATTTTTTGACAATGATTTCATCACTATTTTGAGGAATATCTCCCGTCAATTCAATAGCTGCCATATTAAAGAAATCCTTATTATAATTCATGATTTTCTGATTGTATTTTAAAATCCCTGTACATTCAACATTGATCAGCTGATCATAATCCTTTAGATTTTTGATGATACTGATATCTTTTTTATTCAGATCTTCATAGACAATGTCCCATTTCCCATACTTTCTTTCCTTTTCATTTTTTATCTTTATGCTTTCATTATATGAAACATTATAGACAGTGATAATTGCTGTAAAAGATAACAGCATAATCAAAAAGATAACCAGATAATTTTTCTTTTCTTTTTTTATTGAAGCTAAAGCCAGTTTCAAAGCAGTATTACTCATTATAATCACCCATGATTCTACCATCTTCAATGCGATAAATCTGATCAGCATAAGCCGCAATACGTGCATCATGTGTCACCAGAACGATCGTCTGATGGTATCTTAACTGTGAAAGCTTCAATAATTCCAGAATTTCTTTTGAATTAACAGAATCCAGATTTCCTGTTGGTTCATCCGCCAGGATCAGTACCGGTTTGGTTGCTAATGCTCTAGCAATGGCCACTCTTTGTTGCTGACCTCCAGACAGTTCATCAATATAGCTGTATTTCTTTTCTGACAGTTCTAACATATCAAGCAGTTCATCAACAAACTGCCGATCTTCCTGCTGACCATCCAGATGCAAAGGTAAAACAATATTTTCATAGACATTGAGCGTTGGTACCAGATTATAAAACTGAAAGACGACACCAATCTTTCTGCGACGAAAAATAGTCAGTTCTTTTTGCGACAGCTGATAAATGTTCTTGTTGTCGATAATCACTTCACCCAGATCAGGTTTTTCTAGTCCTGCCATGATATGTAACAGTGTCGACTTGCCAGATCCACTTGTTCCCGTAATCGCCACCATATCTCCTTCGTTGATTTTTAGTGAGAAATGATTAAGAACCTTGACTTTGTTAAAGCCATACCCATAAGTTTTTGTGATATTATTGACTTCTATGATCTTCATCTAATTCACCTTCTCTTTTATATCCAGCAATGGTATGTTGATTTCAAAAACAGCTCCCTGATCATTGTAAACATGAATATGACCATGATGCTTGCTGATAATTTCTTTCGTTAGTGCCAGACCAATACCACAGCCATTTTTCTTTTTACTGCTTCCGCGATAGAACCGATCAAAAATATATGGCATGTCTTCATCTTTGATTCCTTTACCATCATCTTTGATCACAATCTGAATCGAATTACGATAAACGTGATTAGATAATGTGATTTCGGTTACTTTTTCTTCAACACAATTTTTAATAATATTATATAGCGCCTCTTTAAGCCATTGTTCATCATAATAGAAGATACAGTCATCTATCTCAACCATAAATTTTATATCATTGATCATTGGCTGAATATCCTGTATAACACCTTCAAATAACAAACGAATATCTTTTGGCTGCAGATCAAAATGAATCGTATTATATTCTAATCTGGTTAATTTAAGCAGACTATCCAAAAGATGATCAATTCTAGAAAAAGACTGCTGATTTTTTAACAGGAGATCATCTGATGTTTTTAAATTAAGGATTTCTTCATTTAATCTGATGGAGGTTAACGGTGTTTTTAACTGATGAGCAATATTTTCAATATATGTACTTATTTCTTTCTTTTCATTTTCCAGTATTTCAACATAATGATCATTGTTTTTCTTGATGTTGTACACTTTTTCTTCCAGCAAACCATATTCACCTTCTAAAACCGATGGAACAAATTCATTATTATTAATTTCATCAATAATATGTAAAACATGCTGATTCTGACGCCTGATCACAGCTATGATGTAAAAATAAGCACCTGTTAAAACAAGAGTAAAAATAACAGCCATAAAGATCATCGTCATCGCAATTTCTGAAAAATCAAACTTATTAATATTTTCTAAAAGTGCAATTCCTGGCAAATAGATTTGATTAACAGCATCCATGGTACTGCTGTAAAGATGGAAAAAAAACTGATAAATCTGATAACACGAAGCCACAAAAAGCAGCTCTATCCCTATAAAAATATATCTTATTCTTTTTTTCTGTTTATTTTCTTTCATAAAATCTATACCCTATTCCTCTCACTGTTTCAATATAATAATGATCATCAAAAATACCAAGTTTATCTCTTATTCTTTTCATATGAACTGTTAAAGTATTATTTTCAACAACGTTTCCTGTAACCTCCTGAATACGGTCTAATAACTGATTCCTTGTTAGAATCTGTCCCTTATTTTTCATAAAGGCAAAAATAATTTCATATTCAATGGCAGTTAGATTAATGGGCTTATCATTTTTAAAAACCTGATAATTCTTCATGTCTATCTTCAGGTCACCAATTGTCATGACTTTATTGATTCGTCTGGTTACAGCATTGATACGTGCGTAAAGAACATTCAGTGAGAATGGTTTTGTGATATAATCATCTCCTCCAGCATTCAATCCAGCAATGATTGATTCTTCCTGATCATTAGCTGTTAAAAAGATTACTGGGATATCATCACACTTTTTGATATGACGACAAACATCAATGCCATTACCATCAGGTAGCTGAATGTCTAAAATTGCCAGATCATAATCTTTATAACATAGCCTCTTTGTCTGCTTTACACTTTCAATACAGGTTACATCATGATTTTTAATGTTTAAAGCTAACTGCAGGCTTTCCTGTAACTGCAAATCATCTTCCAGTAAAATAATTTTCATTTCTATCACCATCTTCATTATAACAATCAAATCTTACAGATTGGTGACTTTATTCATAATTGATGGTTCTTTTATGAATGGATATGGTATAATTGTAAAGAATCAAGGAGGAAAACAAATGAAAAATAAATTCATTGCGGATATATACAAAAATGCAAAAACAGGTATTATCGTTTCTGCGTTTTCAATATTGCTTATTTTTACATTATTTAATATAGGAACAATTTTGGGTGTTATAGGAAAATTGCTGTATGCCATTCGATATCTGTTCTATGGCATCATCATTGCCTATATTATTAATCAGCCAATGACTTTTTTTGAAAATCTCATAAAAAAACATATCAAAAAAACAAATTTTCTTTATAAAAAAAGGCGTAGCGTTGCCTTAATAATGACAATTATTCTAATCATTATTCTGGTAATCATTCTAGCGAGTCTAATCATTCCTAATCTAATTGATAGCTTAACATTGCTCATTAGCAATGCATCCTCATTTTTAAAAGCAATCATCCAGAATATTGATGATATCTTTCGATATTTTCATTTGGATTTTCGTTTAGAAAATGCATCAACCACTAAAAATCTTATTAATATGCCTTGGCAAGACATGACGTCAAAAATATTGACATTATTATCACAAAATGCTGGCGGAATTTTGGAAAACGCATCAAATGTATTGTCTCAATTCGGTTTACTATTTACTGGTTTTATTTTTTCACTTTATCTGTTGAGTCACAAAGAAACTTATCTGAGACAACTTAGAAAAATAACTGCTGCTGTTTTTGGTTATAAAATATCATGCATAATATTTCTCTACGCCAAAAAAACCAATAAAATATTTTCAGATTTTATTGGTGGGCAGTTTATTGAAGCCTGTATCTTGTGGCTATTATATTATGTAACGATGAGATTGCTGACATTCCCATATCCTGAACTGATTGCAACAATTATCGCTATATTCTCTTTTGTCCCATTTTTTGGACCTATTGTTGCCATGTTCATTGGTGCAATTCTCATTCTATCAAAAAATGCTTTTCAGGCATTCTGGTTTATGGTCTATTTTCAATTGTTGTCACAGCTGGAGGATAATCTCATTTATCCAAGAGTTGTTGGACAGTCGGTTGGTCTGCCAGGCATCTGGGTACTACTGGCAATTCTCGCCTTTGGCGATCTTTTTGGCCTTTTTGGAATTGTAATAGCTGTCCCTACTTCGGCATGTCTTTATACTTTGGTCACTGAACTTACCAACAGAATGCTTACTTATCGTCATATAAAAATCACTGAAACAACGATAGAAAAAACATCTTCCCAATAAGAAGATGTTTTTTTTAACATTTTACAGCTGAATAATCGTGATTGATTGCTGGCAGAACTGTCGTCAAAAGATCCTGTGTTTTTATTTTTACGCTGGATGTATTGATGCATGGATGAAAACCAACATATTCCTCTTTCAGTATATCTTCATCGATCAACAGTTTGACATGGTTTTCCTGATCATTCATCAGCCCCATCACACTCACCGATCCCGGTGTAATATTTAAATACTTCAACATAGCTTCATTGTCAGCAAAACTTAATCTTGAACTTCCAATCTGCTGTGATATGATCTTTGTTTTAAATTTTTTATGCCCTGCCATCATGAACAAATAATACTGACTTTTATTACTGTTAACAAGAAACAGATTTTTACAGATATTTACCTTTAGCTTTTTTTCTGCTTCAATAATATCATTCATGGTCATTGCTGGTTCATGATCAACCCGTTCATAGGCAACATTTAGACTTTCCAGCAGGTCATAGACCATCATTTCCTTTTGCAGTCTTTGATCATCTGGTCTATTATTTAACATGAAACTTTTATGACTCTGCCTTTTTTTATTTCTTTTTCTGGTAAAGTGTTTTTAGGATATCCTAAAATACAGCATCCTACACCGACATATCCTTCCAGATGCCATGCTTGAAGATATGCTTTCCCTTCTTCCAGTTCTAACATTTCTTTACAGCGATTGATCCAGCATGAACCAATATTCAAAGCATAGGCTGCATCCTGCATAGCTCCAATAACCAAAGCGCCATCTTTATCTCCATTATTGCTTTCCTGAGGAACAAGGATCAGACATACTGTTGGTGCTCCATAAAACGGATCAAGATCCTTATTCATGACTGCCGCATTCAATGCTGATAATTTTGCAATCAGTTTTGCATCCTGAACAACAACAATTTTAGAATCCTGGCGATTGTTGGCACTGGGTGCATTTAATCCACAGTCTAAAATTGTTTGCAGTTCTTCATCGCTAATCTGTTTTTCCTGATAGCTTCTGCAGCTTCTTCTGGTTTTTAATAATTCAATAGCATCCATATCTTTATCTCTCCAATCCTAATAAGTAATTAATAAACTGCTGTGCAGTTCGTCCTGAAGTTCCTCCATGATTGAGTTCCCATTTATTTGCTTCAGCCAATAATTCATCATCTGTCAGCTGAATATGGTTTTTATGTGCCAGTTCTAGAACAATATGATTAAATTCCTTTTTCATTGGTTTTGAATAATTAATCGTTATTCCAAATCGATTGACAAGTGACAGTTTTTCTTCCATTGTATCAGACTGATGAATACCCTTTTGCTGAACGACATCTTCTCGGTCAGACCATGTTTCTTTAATAATATGGCGACGGTTACTTGTTGCATAAATCAGAATATTTTCAGGTTTTGTTTCAACGCCACCTTCAATAACCGCTTTTAGAAATTTATATTCTGTTTCGAATTCTTCAAATGACAGATCATCCATATAAATAATAAAACGATAGTTTCTGTTTTTGATCATCGCAATGATATTGGACAGATCTTTAAACTGATGTTTATAGATTTCAATCATTCTTAATCCACGATCATAGAATTCATTGACAATAGCTTTAATACTGGTAGATTTCCCTGTTCCACTGTCTCCATACAGCAGAACATTATTGGCCTTTCTTCCTTCCACAAAAGCAATCGTATTATCCAACAGCTTCTTTTTTTGAATTTCATAGCCAATCAAGTCATCTAAAACAACTTCATCCATATTGTTGATTGGTTTTAATTCAACAAAATTATCACCACTGATTGCAATTCTAAACGCTTTATTTAAGCCAAACATTCCAACCCCATAATCTTTATAGAATTGTGTAACAATGTTAAAAAAATCCTGACTGTTATGTGCTTTTTCCAATTGTTTCGATAATTCCTGAACTTTTAAAGATACATTTTTGTTATACATCAGTTCGGGTTTAGATAATGCCTGATAATGTGCCAGTGTTGTAAAACAGTCAATATTCAGACGTTTTTCAATCTCACTGAAATCATAATGAAAAAGATCATAGAACACCTGAAAATCATTAAGAGCAAAATGATTGACCGTTCCCTCTTTCGCTCCCTGCTTTTCACATGTCATACTAAAGGGATTTTCATTTGTCATTAGAATATAAGTCAAATAATTGTGCCACAAATGGTCGTTAAAACCATACTGTGTTGCCAGTTCCAGCAGTCTTTTAATTTCAACGTAGATTGCCTGTCGTAATTCATCATCATTTTTTTCTTTATCATCTAATAATTTTGCTAATCTGACCAGGATCTCATCCTGATCCATGTGACCATACAAGATCAGATTTGAAATAAGTTTATACATGAAAGAACCTCCATTCATTGCCTTTATTTTACTCTTATCCAGACAGAAATGTCAATTTTCTGAATAAAATCAGTATTTTCATATAAATTAAGCTATAATAAGAACAAGAATAATTGAGGTGAATATATGAAAACAAATGGTGTAATCATGCAGTATTTTCATTGGTATATCAAACCAGAAACACATCTATGGCAGCAATTGGCACAGGATGCCAGGCATTTACATGATATCGGCATCACAGCCATCTGGATGCCACCGGCATATAAAGGAGCTGGTGGACAGAATGATACCGGCTATGGTGTCTATGATATGTATGATTTGGGAGAATTTAATCAAAAAGGATCAATTGCCACTAAATATGGAACAAAAGATGAATATCTTTCTTGTATCAAATCTTTGCAGCAGCAGCACATTCAGGTTTATGCAGATCTTGTTTTCAATCATCGTATTGGCGCTGATGAATTCGAAACTGTTGTAGCGAAAGAAGTCAATCGTCTTAATACCAGACAGCCAGTTTCTGATGATGAAATCATCAAAGTTGCAACAAAATTTACTTTTCCAGAAAGACATCAGAAATATTCCAGCTTTTGCTGGAACTGGACTCATTTTGATGGCATTGACTATGATGAAAATACTCATCATAATTCTATTTTTCTTTTTAAAAACAAAAGCTGGGACGAAGAAGTTGATGATGAACATGGTAACTATGATTATCTGATGGGAGCAGATATTGACTTCCACAATGAAGAAGCAGTTCGTGAAATATATCATTGGACCCAATGGTATGTTGAATTGACACAAATTGATGGCTTTCGTTTAGATGCTGTCAAACATATTCGCGCATCTTTTTTTAAAGACTTTCTGCTTCATATGCGTCAACAGTTTCACAAAGAATTTTTTTCTGTTGGTGAATACTGGCATGGTGACCTGAAACGTTTGATTTCTTATCTTGAGGAAGTAAATTATTCCATGTCATTATTTGATGTTCCTTTACACTATCAGTTTTATCATGCCAGCCAGGATGATCATTTTGACATGAGAACGATTTTTAATAATACACTTACGCAAAAATTTCCAGTAAATTCAGTTACTTTTGTTGATAATCATGATACAGAGCCATCACAGGCACTGGCTTCATTTGTCAATGACTGGTTTAAGCCACTGGCTTATACACTGATCCTTTTGCGAAACGAAGGATATCCATGTGTTTTTTATGGTGATTATTATGGTATCGCATATGAAAAAATTTCACCGAAGAAGGCATTATTAGATAAACTTCTCTATTTAAGAAAGACATACTGCTATGATTATCAGGATGATTACTTTGATGATCCTCATATCATTGGCTGGGTCAAAAGACAGGATGACAATCATGATCCTGCTGCTGTTATCATGTCAAATCAAAATTCCGGAGAAAAAGAAATGTATGTTGGTGAAAAATATGCTGGGATGCTTTTCTATGATTATTTAGGACATGTCAATGATTCTATAGTTATTGATTGTTCTGGGAAAGGAAAGTTCAAAACTGCTGCCAAAAGCGTATCTGTTTATATAAAAAAATAAAGATAAACCCTCTTTAATCTAAAGCGGATTTATCTTTTTTCATGTCATTATTCAATTTCAATATGATGATCAATAATATAGACCGTAGCGACTGTCAGAAGAATACTGATCATCAAATCATAGAATATCAGCACCGTATACGATGTTCCAAACTGATTGCGGATCAGTGGAAAGAACAGTTGCATAATGAACCATAAAACCAGTGCTACAGCCAGACGGTAGCGACAACAGTATTTGGTATGAACAACAGTCAAAGCAAAATAAATAAAAATAATTAAATGATAGATTTCTACGGTTCCATAAAGAAAATATTTCAGAAATACCGAAAACTCGCTGAAAAATTTATTGATCACATCAGGAATCAGCTGAAATAAAAGTGATAAAGAAACATCCTGACTCATCAGTGCTGCAACAACAGCTGAAAGACCAATACCTAACAGCAAGACAAATACACCAATCATCAGCCATAAATAAGACACTACAAGTTTTGATCCAATCAGTTGCCATGAAGAAACTGGCAATGTTAAAGTTAGATAAGCCGGCCTCTTAAACATCGAATAATAATAGCGAGTAATGATGCTGATAAATAATGCTAAGACTATCCCCATTACCAGAACAGTAAAACCCAAAACCATCAAGCCGCTAAAGACCGGAATTTCTGACATAAGTTCTCCAGTAAACATCGGCAAAAGTAGACAGACTATCCAAAAAATAAAGAACGAAAGCAAAAATGAACGCATAGAATGTATAAATTCATATTTCATAAGTCTTAACATCTGAATTCCTCCTTAAAAATATCATTGATTGATGCCTTTCTTTCCATTCTGAGATCCTCACTGTTTTGATGTAAAATGATTGAACCTTCTTTGATAAAAATAACTTCATCAAAAATCTTTTCTATATCGGCAATCAAATGTGTCGATAACAGGACCAGGGCGTCATCATCATAATTATTCAAAATTGTATCCAGAATCAGTTCACGTGCTGCTGGATCGATTCCTCCTAACGGTTCATCTAAAATATAAATCTTTGCTTTTCTAGACATGACCAGTATCAGTTGAAATTTTTCTTTCATTCCTTTTGATAACTGTTTAATTTTTATCTTTTTTTCTATTCCCATCTTTTCCATTAGTAACAATGCCTTATTGAGATCAAAATCTTCGTACATATCCTGAAACAAATGCAATGCATCACTTGTCGTCATCCAGTTTTCAAAATAAGGTTCATCAGGCAAATAAGAAATTATTTTTTTTGAATGCTTTCCAATGGATTGACCATCAACCAGAATCTGTCCCTGATAATCTTTCAGCAATCCATTCAATATTTTGATTATTGTTGTTTTACCACTGCCGTTAGGTCCTAATAATCCTATGATCCTGCCACTGTATAATGATAGATCAACTGCTTTTAAAACCTGTTTTTTTCCATATCTTTTATTCAGATTCTGTATTGTTATTAACTCCTTCATATTTATCCTCCTGTTCTGTTAAATATGCAATAACATCTTTTGGTTTCATGCCATATCTTGCCATTTCTTCTACAAATTGCTGAATCGTATCACGAATTCTCTGTTGTTTGTATATTTCCAAAAATTGATTATCCTCACTGACAAACCTTCCTACAGCCCTTTGTGTTACAATGAATCCCTGTCTTTCCAATTCCAAAAACGCTCTTTGAATCGTATTAGGATTCACCGACAAACGCGCTGCCATTTCTCTCACTGATTCAAGTTTATCTCCTGGATGAAGATCTCCACATAAGATTTTCATCTTGACATCTTCAACAACCTGCAAATAAATCGGCTTATCCGACTGAAATGTGTTCACGTCAAAATCACCTCACTGTATTAGTACACTAATACAGTAACACAGTATTACTTTTTTGTCAACTGATTCTCTTTTTCACAAAAAAAATCAGATTTATAGTCAAATCTGATTTTTTATTCAAATAAATACTTATTTACAACCGTTCTCATATGCTCAACAACATAGGAACTGCCTCCTCTGTTTTTAACATTTTCTACTACAGTTGTTATAACAATTGGCTGCTCCTGATCAACCGTCATCATAGTAAACCATCCCAGTTCTGTTCCTGATGTGTCGCTTTGCGATTTTTTGATTTCTGCTGTTCCAGTTTTTCCGGCAAGGGTGGTTCCTTCACGATAAAAACCATGTCCCGTTCCATTTTCATTTTCTATCACCGCTACAAGATCTTTGAGAATTATCGCAGCTGTTTCTTTTTTAAAAGCTTTTTTTACCCAGACTTCTGAATCTTTTTGCGTCAAATGTGGCTGCATAATCGTTCCTTCATTAACAAATGCTCCATATATACATGTCAGCTGAATCGGATTCATCAGCAGCTGTCCCTGTCCATATCCGCTATCTGCCAGCAGCTGATCTGTAACTTTCTGTTTTTTATTAATATACTGTGATTGATTTATTTTTAACTCAAATGGGATATCATTTCCAATTTTTAATTTCTGATAATATTCAAATAAGTGACCTTTGCCAATTTGCAGTGCTGTTCTGGCAAAATAGACATTGTCAGAATAAACAATCGCATTCTCCAGATTGTTTGGTGTAGGTGCATGTAAAGTTGTAATATAGTAATCTCCCCAGCTTTGGTCCTTTTGCCATTTTTCCTTGGCCTGGAGATCTTTATTTTCATCAATCGTTCCGGTATCAAGTCCGATTGCTGCCGTAATTGGTTTCATAGTTGAACCAGGCGTGTATGTTGCTTTAAATCGATTTAACATAGGTTGGCTGTCATCACTGTTAAGCTGCTGCCACTGTTGAGATGATAAACCGGTTATAAAATCATTACTGGAAAAAGAAGGTGTCGAAACAAGAGCCAGAATCTCTCCTGTTTGAGGATTCATAGCAACTGAAGCACTTTGATCACTTTGATATTCGTTGTAAAGACTTTGCTGCAAATTAATATCAATGGTCAAATACAGATCCTCACCATTTTTAACTGCTTTACTAGCTACAGTAGATTGAATTTTATCATTTTCATCAACAATTACAATACTTTTCCCTGCTTCCCCTTTTAAGCTTTTTTCATAGGCCGCTTCCAACCCACTTCTTCCAATCAGCGAATTTTCATCATAATCTTCATCTTGATGTTTTTTCAGATCTTCCGCATTCACTTTCTGTAAATATCCAATTAAATGTGATGTCACCTGATCATAAGGATAGACACGTATGGAAATCGTATTGATCATCACTCCACTAATTGTTAGAATTCCTTGACTGATTAGTTCATTCTTTTTTACTTCAGATACTGTCTTGACAGGAACAAACGAATCATCCTTGATCCAAGAGGCACTCATCTTCTTCTGAATTGTTTCAACATCCGTTTCCAGAAACTCTGCTATTTTAGCATAGTCATTTTCTCCATTAAGCTTTCCTCTAACAAGACCAACTGAATATCCATTTCCCTGCTTTGCAAGTGCATTTCCATTACGGTCATAGATACATCCTCTTTCAGGCGAAGATGTTAAGACCTTTACTTTATTCTGTGAACTGAAACCGTCTAATACTATTTGATTATTATAACCGATTTGCCCATTTCTGATCGCAACCGTATTTTTATATTTCACTGTTCCAGCAACAGTGTCCATTGATAACTGATATTCAACTTCATTGTTTTCTTCGTTAAGAATATCGACAGATATATTTTCTGCTCCAATACCATCATAAATATTCTTATATCTTTCTATGAAATCATTTTTTGAAGGTGTATAGACTTTTTTTGGATCCAGCATAGCATACATTTCTGCATATTTCTTCTTTTCCAGCAGTTCAAAATATTCTTTGACAATTTGACTGCCACTTTTCCCACGATTATAGATAAAAAAGCCTGATACGACAGCTAAAACACATGCAACAACAATAATGATCAGTTTCTTCTTCATGATAATTCCTCCCTCAAACAAATTTAATATGCATAACTTGAATCATCAGCAGTATCTCTTTCAATAACAGGATCATTTGGTTTTAAGCCAACACTCCCTGGCATACGATAAGTAATATTGGCAACAAGATAACAATTCTCTCCTTTTTTAATACGATAGTGCGATTCCAATGTGCCAGTTTCTGTCTCTCCGTGACTTGTATAAGTTTCTTCCATTCTCATTTCTACGTAAAAATCTTTAATATCTCCAGCAATAATTTTAATATTATTAATCTGTCCCTTATCTAGCAGACTATCATCCGCAAATAAAGACTGATGGATAAGATAAGCTTCTTTTCTCACGGTAAAGTAATCATCTGAATTAGTTTCCACTTTAAAAAGGCGATAACTATTTTCTATATTTTTTAACTGGGGATCATCCTGTAGCATTTCATTCATCTCATTCAATAATTTGACTGTGCTATCACGCATCTCTTCATCAATTTCTTCCTGAACTTGCGGATCTTCTTTATACGTTCCACAATACAAGGTTCCTGATGAAAAATCATTGAGATCAAAAATCGTTATTGTTCCTTTTTTATTAATGAGACCGTTATCTTCCAGATAACAGTTTTCATCTAATGCAATAACATATTGAGGATGATCATTTTTATACAAGGTTAAAGCAAGCGTTCCATTCTGCTCAATTTGATCACCCGAAAAAACAGATTTTTCATCATGCTTGACTGTAATTTCACCATTTTCTACTTTCAAAGTAAATGGAGATTTATCATTATCAACCTGATACCAGTTCCCATGTAAAGCAGCAGTAACAGAGTAATAGGAAATTCCATTTCCTCGATCACCAAAAGTCGCTACATAAACATCCTGATTCTGCTGAAAATCTCTATATGTAAGCATATAACAGTCATCTGTAAGCCAATAGCCTTTGTTATCCAGCATTTTGGATATATGTACAGTATCACTTTTTTTCGCAAAACATAAATATGTATAATGATAATTTGACAAATCTTCGTGAAAAGTATCATATTTTAAAACTACGCGATGTTGAAAATTTGGAGAAAAAGATGTAATCGTATGAATAGAACTATTACTTTTCAAAAGCAGATTAACCAGAAAAATCATCATGATTGATGTCATCATATATATCAGTGTATGCTTAACACTTTTTCTCATCAGCATCCATAAACCAGCGATTGCCCAAAGGATGACAAGATACATCAAAACCTCATATTGATCATGGATATATTCAAATCCAAAATTTTTTAAAACAATCATATATCCTGACTGTAAAATTATCGCACTTGTCAAAACTATTGCAAAAAATAATTTCCCTGCAAATCTATATTTGATGGCTTTAATATTTTTGTTTTGAACATACTGTTTCACTTCTTTAATATCATCCAGTGCCAGCCATAAAACTTTTTTTCCATTTGTCAAATATACAAACTTTTTCTTCTCTGCTAAACAGAATTGCTGCAAATCATATGTGATTTCCTCACCATCACACAAATATATGATTCTGTCATTTTTTAATGTATAACATACTTCAAATGGCTTAAAAATCCTTATATGATATATCAGTATAAACAATGGTACACTCATCATCATTATTCCCAGCATTAAAGCTGCTTTCGCCAAAACAGTAACATATTGAGAAATATACATATTTAAAGGAAGTGCTGCCATTCCTGCCATAATCATCAGGACTCCACACAAATCAATGATCCAGTACAGTCGATGACAGAAATACTGATCATAAAGATATTTTCGATAATATGTTTTTTCTACTTTAAAAGAATGTTCAAAAGTCAATGTATCTTCCTGAATATCATTTCCTTTTAATAAGTCATCAATACTGATATTGGGCGCATCAGCCAGATCAATCAGCAAAGATATATCTGGCAATCCAGCTCCGCTTTCTCTTAGTTAAAAATATTGTTCTTATTGATTACTCAACTTTTCCGATAAATCGGTAGTCTATTTCAATTTCCTGTATTCTTTCCTTATCCTCATTTGTTGTTGCTTCATGGATAAGGATTTTTTCTATCATGGCATTTAATAACGATGCTATCAGTTCCTTTGGTACGGAATATTCCTTGATTAACTCAATCCATTTTTCAGCACCTATCATATCCTGCTCCATTTTACTTAATTCTTCTTTTAGGCTTGTTATCTGTTCTTCCAATTCTACTTGTTCCTTTTGGTACTTATCAGACAACATAATGAAGTTTCGTTCCGTTATCTTTTCACAGGCTCTATCTTCATACATTTTCGCAAATAATCGGTCAATCTCATTTTGTCGATTTTCAGCTTTCTTCAATGCACTTGCTTTTTTCTTCTTTTCCCGTATGCGTTCCGCATTGCCTGCTTTCTGTATCTTGTTCAATACCTTTTCTTCGTCCTGTTGTACTGCCTTAGCCCAATACTGCAATCGTTCTAATACGGCTTGATACAGTACATCATAACGAATGTAGTGCATAGAACAATAGCCTTTTCCGAACTGTCCGTAGAAACTACAAGCATAATAACTGTATGGTGTCTTATTTGCTTTATTCGTTCCAAACCTCATAGACCAGCCACAATCCGCACACTTGTCAGGGACCAGATCAACCATAATTGATAATTGCCTGTACTTAAATTTCTGTAAAAGAAAAAGACAATCAATTTCTTATTTTTTGAAATCAACTGTCTTTCTCATGTTTCCTATTCAATTTTCATAGTGATATAGGTACAATTTATATCACTACTGTAAAAATGCGGTTTTGCCTTATAAATACAGCGTTTCTGCTTTGCAATGTCTATTGTTTCTTGTTTTTTGTGCCCCCCCTTGTTAGATAACGGGGGATTGATAATCGCTCGCCACAGGCTCGCTCACAGACGAAGTGAACCATTCCCTCGCCAGCAAGCTGGCGTGGCTCTGTGTCTTCGACAGCCACCGCGAATGGATCACTCCGTCTGTCTTGACTATAAGAACAAGTCAATGGCAATATTATTTTATTTATCTTCCAACAAATCTTGAATTACTTTCCCAATATCTGCCTGAATACAAATAGATTGCTTTTCTATTTGTGGTGGACAAAATATTTCTTGATAATTGACACAGGCATAAACCGCATTTTTGTTTTTTGATGTCATATTCCAAAATGGATATTTAATAATAACAGGTGTGTTGCCACCTACGCCTAATTCTAAGTATAAGATTTTTAAATTTTCATGTCGCTTCAAAAAATCACTGTATCTGTTTGACGCAAGATACCACCCCGAATCTTGTACAAATGTTTGGTCAATGCGTAAATTCATTGTCATAGGTGCTCCGCAATGTGAACAATAGGGAACTAAATCGGTTGGTATCTTCATATTCTCTTGCTTAACGACCATTTCCTTAACTTGCTTTTCATTATCATATGTTTCTTGATGACAGGCTTTTGAACACTGCCAAAGTCCATAGTCGCCTTGTGTATAAAATAAACGATGTTTATCAAAGCCTGCTCGTTGAAAGCAATGGTCTACATTCGTTGTTAAAACAAAATAATCTTTATCTTTGACTAAAGATAACAAATCTGTATAAGGTTTGCCAATGCTTGTCTGATACCGATTCAACATAATATGTCTGCTCCAATATGCCCAGTATTCCTCTAATGTGTCGAACGGATAAAAACCAGCAGCATACATATCTTGTAATCCATATTTGTCTGCAAAATCAGAGAAATTATCAAAGAACCGTTTCCCACCGTATTCTAAACCAGCAGATGTAGATAACCCAGCTCCTGCACCGATAATAATTGCGTCCGCACTTTCGATTACTTTTTTCAGAATTTTAATACTATCCCAATAATCGCTTGTAGATTTTATAATCTTCTTCTTTGAAAACATTGAATACCACCTCGATTTTTGAATTTGTTTCTTTTAAATAGCGTTCTACTGTATCAACTGCGATTTTTCCTGCAATATCATTTGGAAAATGAAATTCTCCTGTCGATATGCAACAAAAGGCTATTGACTTTAATTGATGTTCGTCAGCCACTTTAAGACAAGAACGATAGCAGGACGCTAACAATTTACAGTCTTTTTCTGTCAATTTCCCTTGAACAATCGGTCCAACCGTATGCAACACATATTTTGCAGGAAGATTATAACCGTTTGTGATTTTTGCCTTTCCTGTTGGTTCTGATGTTCCTTGTTGTTCCATAATATGTTGGCACTCTAACCGTAACTGAACACCTGCGTAAGAGTGAATTGCATTATCAATACAGTTATGACATGGTATAAAACACCCTAACAAAGCACTATTTCCAGCATTTACAATAGCGTCTACTTTCAGTTTTGTAATATCGCCTTTCCATAAATAAACTTGTGCTTTTTTGCAACTCAAATCTTTTAATGATGTAATAGTTTGGTTTTGAAATTCTTCTTGTAAATATAAATCTTGTATTTCTAAAAACTCTTGTGAAATCTCTTTCGGTGGACGAACATTCATTAACGAACGCAACAACCTTTTCTTATCTTTTTCGTTGTTTGGAATAAAAAGTTCTTTATATTGACTATCTTCGCTTAATAAATACTGTATTAGATAATGTAAACGTTCTTCCTGTGTCATAGGTTTATCACTCCTTTTCAACAGCTTTTACAGGGCAAATGTTGTAGCAGTTTCCACAATGCAGACAATGCTCCTGTAAAATAGTTGTTTGGTTATTTTTATAAACGATACATTTTTGAGGACAAACAGAAATGCACTTTCTACAATTCATACAGTTATCATTGATATAAAACAACCCCTTTTTTTCAATTCTACTACCACCAAAAGAGAATTGTTCTCTGAAAATCGGTTGCACACTCAAATCAAAAAACTCTCCGTTTCCTTGATATATTTGAAAAACGGTTAAAGCCTTACGACTTTCTTTTGTTGGATAGATTTCATACATATATGGATTTTTTTCAAAAAGTGATGATAAACGAAAAGAGCCTATTTCTTTTACTTTTCCATGTATCGTGACTGATTTGCTGGAAAGAGTAGCGTTACCCTGTAAACCTGTCAAAGATATTGTGCCATTTTGTTTTAATCGCTCATAAAAACTTTTTCCTTTTGCTGTTAGAAAATATAAACCATGCTCGTCAAAATCCATAATATCAATCACACAAGTAAAAGGATTACCCAAATTGTCTGTTGTTGCCATGATAACCGTATGTATTTGATTTATTAAATACTCTAAATAAGTGTTTGTGTTCATTTCTCTAGCCTCCATGTACAGAATAAGCAGAGCTATTTTTTAACTCTGCTTATGGTGTTCCTTAAAATTTACCGTTTGCATTTTGCCAAGTGGATTTGTCTGCGATTGTTTCCATTACGTCCCAATGTTCCGCAATCTTACCATTTTCTACTCGCCATAAATCATAGTAGCTTGTAGGCGCACCACCAAATGTTCCCTCACTGACAGCCAGTACATAATTTCCTTGTGCCAATACTTGATGAACAGTTGTATAAATCATCTGAATATTTTCTTTTGCTAAGGCTTCCAATGCTGCACCAAGTCCAGATAAACCATCGGCAATACCTGTGTTATGCTGAATATAAATATCTCCGTCAAAGTATTCTGGTGTTTTTTGAGCATTGTTTCCCAGCATTACATCGAATAAAAAATCTTTGACAATCTGACGATTTTCTTCTGTTTTATCCAAATCTGTCACTTCTGATACATTGTCAATCTGTGTACGCCCTGATGGATTTGGTTCAGCTTTTGTTGCAAGATTATCCCAATGTTCTACTATTTTTCCATCGTTGTCGAAACGGAAAATATCAAATGCAACCTGTTCACCAGCTCCAGCAAAGTTATAAACCGTGTGAAGAAATACTTTGTCTCCATCTTCAAATGCACGAATATTTTTTACAGTAGTTTTTATTGGTGCAGATGCTAAATAAGCAACACTGCCTACAAAGGCATCACGTCCTGTACCATAAGCAAGGTTATGCTGAATATAACCTTCAGCTAAAAGAGATTCAGCCTTTTTCGTATCTCCTGTTGCAAATGTGTTAATAAGTTCTAATGCTTTTTCAATCTGTGTCATGTTTGTTTCCTCCTTTAAATTTTTGTTGAACAGTTTTGAAAATAGTGTCATAATATTGACCTCATTCGTTGTAACTCTCTTGATTACAACTAAAGTATAATTCTGTTTTGTTGTAATGTCAATAGTTACAACAAAGTTTTTAAAATTTTTTTCTGCATAGAAAAACACCCTATATATTAGGGTAATCTCTTACGAGAAACCTGTTCTATATAGAGTGTCAAAAACTATTTCTTATTTTCTTTTGCGATATAGTATTGCGTATCTTTCATTACATCAGCTAATGTAATTTTTTTTAATTCATTCTCTAAAGCACTTTGTACTTGTTCAAGTTTGCTATCCAAAACATTATGAATATTTCTTCCAACAGGGCAGTTGCTATTTGGATTTTCATGGAAGTGAAACAATTCTCCTTTTTCAACACAATCTACGGCTCGATATATGTCAAGAAAACTAATTTCATCAAGTTTTTTTGCTATCGTTGCTCCGCCACTACCTCGTTGAACGGTTACAAGTTCTGCTGTTTTTAATTGTGATAATATTTTACGAATAATAACAGGATTGACATTCACACTTGACGCTAGGAAATCGCTTGTTATTTTAAAATCTTTCTCAAAAGTATCTATACATGCAAATATGTGAACTGCGATTGTAAAACGACTTGAAATTTGCATAAAATTTCCTCACTTTCTTATTTTTTCATATAAAGATTATAAGATTGTTTTGTTGTAATGTCAATGATTACAATTCGTGTTTGATTATATGCAGAATATTTATATTTTGCAAGCAGGTAAACACAGGTTATTTCTTAATATCCTTTTGTTTGGGAAACTCCAGTTTCTCATTTTGAAACTGTCTTATTGGAAACCCCTAGTTTTTCAGTCAGCTGACTTTGCGTCAATCCCCTGTTTTTTCTTCTTTTTGCAATCAGTTTTCCTATTTTTACATTATCCATAATTCAAAACTCCTTATCCTCCCTCATCCTACAAAAAGTTCCGAAATTTTACAACACGCCATATAAAGAATGTGTCTACGCTACGTGGATATAAAAAAATCATGGACTAGCTGTCCATGATTCGTTCTTTTCCGTCTCTATCTAATACCTTACATCAAATGATGATTCATTTTTAATAACAGGTAATTCATGACAGGTTATATGATCTATCCGAATAAAAGGTTCCTGAAATAACTGTTCGATCATTTTTTCTATAACTTCCTGTTCACCCTGAATTTGCGCTGTCACAGAATAATCATATTCATTTTTAACAAATCCTGTCAGCTTTAGTCTTTTAGCAATGGTCATACATCGATAGCGAAAACCAACACCCTGGACCCTGCCTTTAAAATGGTATTCTCTTCTTGTCAATGTCATTATTTCAAGCTTTCTAAAATATCTTTCATTCTAAGGGCAAGGCCTTGACATTTGTCAATAGACAATGAACATAAAGCCACACGGATTCCTTTATTGACTTTAATTGTATAAATATCCTGTGCCAGCATAGCTTCATGGAAACGTGTCAGCAAATCATCATCTTCTATCTTTAAAGTTACAAAGAATCCTTCTTTATATGGATAATATGCTAATCCACAACTGTCTGCTTCAGATTTGAAAATTTCACATCTTTGTTTCAGTAGGCTGATATATTTCTGTTTTTCTTCATTAAATGCGTCTTTATGTTCTGTTGTGACTTTAACAAAATTTTCCATTGCTGCGTTAGGAATATTTGACCAGCTGGCTCTAGCATGTTTTTCCATCAGAATTTCCAGATTTCTGACACTTTGCTGTTCCTTGGCCAGAATAACAGCTCCACCGCATCTTAAACCATATGACGTCAGTGTCTTTGAGCATGAAAAGGCAATAACGATCATGACGTTTTCACCAATCTGATTAAAAGTCTTCATATAATTACGTGATACAGCCAGATCATAGGCATAATCAATATAAGCAATATCATCCAACAGAATAACTGGTCCTTCTTGCGACAATTCATTAACGAAAGCAATAAGCTTTTCCCATTCTTCTACGGTCATCGAATAACCAGTAGGATTATGACATGGATCATTGATGATTGCTAAAACTTTTCCCTGTTTTTTCATAATGTCGCTGCATACTTCTTTAAAACTGTCTAAGTGGAAAGCATCTCCATCAAACATCTGATAAGTTGCAACTTTACAGTTGGCAATCGTTGCCATTGAACGGTAGTTCCCCCAGGCAATATGTGGAATGATCAATGTTTCCCCTTCATCTAAAACATTGAGAATTGTTGAACTGACTGCTCCTGACCCTCCTGGAGTAGCGATGACACTGTGTGCCAGATTTATCTTAACATCCTGAAATACCCAGTTATAGACCTGCTGTCTAAAATTAGGATTACCATTAAAACTTGCCGCATATTTTGCTTTTGTTCTGTTATCCAAACTGTTGTAAGTATTAAAAACTGTATCCAATGCGACAAGTTGTCCATCTTCGTCATAAAGTGAACCTATTGTCGCGTTAACAACATTTTCTTTCCCCTTTTTCGCAATTGCCTCATTTGCCAGACTGACAATTTTGAAGACATTGTCAACAATAGGACTGTGATCAATATTTTCTCTTACAAATGTTTTCATATTCTTTACCTCGTCTTAAAATTTTCTAACAGTTCAATACTGTTATTTTTCGTAAATGATTCCCTATCATAACGAATTTTATAGATTATATTTTATCATGAAAAGACCAATAAAAAAAGTTTTATTTCATTGTAATTATTTATTAACAGCATTCATGTTAATGAAATTATGTTAAAATAGAGATGATAAAAAAAAACGGGTTTTCGACACTTAACTACTTATAAAAATCAAAATACTGTGATAAACACAGTATTTTTTTGTCAAGTTTATTTTCTATAGTAGTTGTATGTGTTGTATGTTTATGGTATAATACTCTTATAAGGGATGGGTGATTATTTTATGAAGCTGTATTTTGACAAACGTCTTAAGGATCCGACCTATTATGGTCAGCAGGGCATTAGAAATGGCAAGAAAGTGACAACTAGAAGCATCATCAATTTCGGCAAACATTCTGAACTTCTTAAAATCACTGATGATCCTGAAGCCTATGTGAGACAAAAAATCAAGGAATGGAATGATGAATATCGTGTTGGCAGGGTCTCCTATAATATAACTGCCGATTTTAATGAGAAGGTTCAGAAAACAGATAATCCCGCTTCTGCCTCGACCTATCTCAATATAGGTTATTTCCTTCTCCAGGAGACAATGGCTGGGCTGAATCTTAAAAAATTCTTCAAGGACAAGACATCAGACCTGAAAATCACTTTTGACTGTTATACAATCTCCCGCTTTTTGACATATGCCAGAATTCTTGATCCCATGTCCAAATATGGCATGTGGAACAAGAAGGATATCTATTATGAACAGCCACAGTTTGACTATCATCATATTCTCCGTTTCATGGATGTCCTTGAAAGCAGCTATGATGATTATCTGTCATGGCTGTTTAGACAAAGCAACAGCATCGTAGAAAGAGATACCTCTGTTCTCTACTATGACTGTACCAACTTCTACTGCGAAACAGAGCAGGCTGATCATGAAATCGTTGATGAAGTTACTGGAGAAGTCATCAATGGACTGAGACAGTATGGTGTCAGCAAGGAACATAGACCCAACCCTATTGTCGAAATGGGACTGTTCATGGATAGAGATGGCATTCCCATCAGCATGTGCCTTCACTCAGGAAATACAAGCGAAACAACGACAGCCGTTCCTCTTGAAAAGGAAATTGCCAAAATGATACCCAATGCCAAATTCATTTACTGTGCTGATGCCGGACTCGGCTATACCGACATCAGGAAATTCAACAGCATGGGTGGCAGAGCCTTTATCGTGACCCAATCATTAAAAAAACTAAGCAATACCCTGAAGGAAGCTGTCTTCAACGATTATGACTATCGACTTTTATCTGATGATACACCTGTTACCATCAACAAGATGAAAACATTTGATAGAAAAGATCAGAAAAACCTTGGACTATATAACGATCATGCCTACAAGATTATACCTGCCGATAAACTGGTCGATCTAGGCCTGACAGAGGAAGTTACATTGAAGAATGGCAAAAAAGTCCAGAGAAAGGCAAAGGGAAATCTCAAGCAGTATATCATCGTTAGTTTTTCCAGAAAGATAATGGAATACCAAAGAACGATACGCAACAGACAGATAGAGCGAGCAAGGAAATTAAGCAAATCGAAAGATCCTGAGGAAATCAAAAAAGGTCCAAATGACGTCAAAAGATTTTTAAAAAGGATAGTGAAGACAAAATCAGGAGAAGAAGCTGATATTGAATATATTCTCGACGAAGACAAGATTGCCGAAGAAGAAAAATATGATGGATATTATGCGGTAGCAACGAATCTGACCGATCCAGCAAAGGATATATTGACCATATCAAAAAAGAGATACATGATCGAAGAGTGTTTCAGGATCATGAAGACCAACTTTGACGGACGTCCAATCAATCACAGACTGGAAAATAGGATACGTGCGCATTTTCTGATATGTTACACAGCCCTCCTTGTCTACAGGCTGCTTGAAACAAGACTCAATAGAAATGAAGGTCATATTACGACACAGAATCTGATTACAACATTAAGAAACATGAACGTTGTCAACATTCATGATGTAGAATACATGTCACTCTATAATGGAAGTCAGGCACTGAGTGATTTAATAAATCTCACAGCGATGCCTCTTGATAGACTTCACTATAAACCCAAGGAATTAAATCGGCTAATAAAAAAATATTTGAAATAGAACTCACATACAACATTTTTGCGCATTCCAAAATGCCGGAAACCCTTATAGATAAAGGATTTCCGGCTATTTTTAATAATCAAAGTGTCGAAAACGGGATTTTATCATGAAAAGACCAATAAAAAAAGTTTTATTTCATTGTAATTATTTATTAACAGCATTCATGTTAATGAAATTATGTTAAAATAGAGATGATAAAAAAAAACATGTTCAAATCATAGGTTCAGTTTATCAGAAAAGTTCAACCTAACAGGCTACAAAGATACATGCGATTGATTTAAAGATCGTATGTATTCTCAATAAAACTAGATTAATGATACAAATCTCAAAGACATAAATAAGATGGTGATGAAGATGAAACAGAAAAATTTATTTGAAAGCCAGATCAAAGATCCTCTGGCAAGTCGCTTAAGACCCCGTACCCTCGATGAGTATGTTGGTCAGGAGCATCTGGTAGCGAAAAACAGAATATTATGGCAGATGATCAAAAACGATGTGATTCCTTCAATGATTTTTTGGGGTCCTCCTGGTGTCGGAAAAACAACATTAGCTAGAATCATCGCTCACACTTCACAGTCAGAGTTTATTGATTTTTCGGCTGTTACCAGTGGTATTAAAGATATAAAAGCAGTAATGAAAAAAGCGGAAGAAAGAAGAGAAAATGGTATCAAAACGATTGTTTTCGTTGATGAAATTCATCGTTTCAATAAAGCGCAGCAGGATGCCTTTTTGCCATATGTTGAAAAAGGCAGCATTATTCTTATTGGCGCAACAACAGAAAATCCTTCATTTGAAATCAACTCAGCCTTATTATCACGATGCAAGGTTTTTGTTTTAAACGCTTTAACCGCAGATGATATTCTCAAACTTCTGCATCAGGCTCTTCATGATGAACGCGGATATGGTCAGCAAAACATTCACATTGCTGATGACTGTCTGACAATGATTGCCATGTTTGCAAATGGCGATGCCAGAACGGCTCTGAATATTCTGGAAATGGTAATTATTAACAGCAGAAAAGAAAATGATGAAATCTTTGTCAGTAAAGAAATCATAGAACAGTGTACCAATACCAAATCTTTGCTTTATGACAAAAAAGGCGAAGAACATTATAATCTCATATCTGCTTTACACAAATCCATGCGTAACAGCGATGTTGATGCTGCTATTTATTGGCTGGCACGAATGCTTGAAGCCGGTGAAGATCCTCTTTATGTCGCCAGACGACTGGTGCGCTTTGCCAGTGAAGACATTGGCATGGCAGACAGTCATGCCTTACAGATTGCGATTGCCGGTTATCAGGCCTGTCATTTTCTAGGTATGCCTGAATGTTCTGTTCATCTGACTCATGTTGTCACATACCTATCCTTGTCGGTGAAATCCAATGCCTTATATACTGCCTATGAAGCTGCCAAGAAAGATGCCATTCATTCCCTTGCTGAACCAGTACCTTTGCATCTGCGAAATGCTCCAACCAGACTGATGAAGGAACTTGATTATGGCAAGGGCTATCAGTATGCGCATCATTATGCCGAAAAGCTAACCACCATGACCTGTTTACCAGAAAGCATGGAAGATGTGTCATATTATCATCCAACTGACAGTGGCAGTGAAATCAAAGTCAAACAAAGACTCGAGCAAATCAAAAAATGGAAAAAAGAACATAAATAGTTCTTTTTTTGTCTTTCATAAAAACAACTTTTTTCCATTAATATAAATATTTTATCAGTTATGGACAATTTTCAACGTATCCTGAAAAATATGCTATAATTACAATTACCTGTGTAAAAACAAAACGATGATGACAATAAACTATCGTTTTAAGATAAAAAAGGAGGAATAAAATGAAAGAAAAACTTATCAGGTATATACGTAATTTTTCAGGTTATTTTCTATTGTTGTTTGGTATAATAACAGCTTTAGGCATCAGTATATTGTCGGGTATTCTCATCATGGGCGTCGGAGCACTGATCACAGTTCATTCTAAAAAACTGCCAATAAAAAGAAAATATAAAATAATATTATGTCTTCTTCTATTTATAAGTGCAGTGGGACTTTTCCCAGAGAATACTGATCAGGTAAAAACCAGTGATCCAGGCAGTTCAAAAACAGTCAATGCAAATTCTACACAAAATATAAAAAACAAAGCCAAAACTTCAAATATCAAAATTCATTTCATTGATACAGGAAATTCTGACTGCATCTTTGTCCAGACCGAAGATAAAAACCTTTTGATTGATGCTGGAGATAATGATGACGAACAAAGGATCGTCAATTATCTGAATGAACAGAAAATCACAAAAATCAACTATCTTGTCAGCACCCATCCTGATGCCGATCACTGTGGTGGGCTGGATGCTGTTGTCACCAACTTTAATATTGATCAGTCATATGTTGCCAATGGTTCTTCAGAGAGTAAAACCTATCGTGATTTTATCTATGCACTAGCCGCTAAAGGATTAACACCCGCAGTTCCTTTAGAAGATACTGCCATTTCTTTGGACCAGAATACACAAATAAAATTCTACAACACACATGCAACTGGTGAAGGAAATGAATTATCATTGGTCACTCTTTTAGAATCAGGTGACCACAAAATGCTGTTTATGGGAGATGCAACTGAAAAAGTCGAAAAAAACATTATCAATCTTTTACCTCATGATATTGATATATTAAAAGTATCTCATCATGGCAGCAAATCCGCTACCAGTGAACAGTTTTTAAAAACACTGAATATTGATTATGCTGTTATCGAATGTGGTAAAAACAACAAGTACAACCATCCAGATCAGCAGACATTAGACCGCCTAAAGAATCATGATATCAAAACGTTGCGAACCGACGAAAAAGGAAATATCACCTTTACCATAAAAAACAGTAAGCTTAGCTACAAATTCAGTGAAACAACATCAGACAAAGGATCCGCTCCAGTAACAAAAGACCCTGGTGACGAAATAAAGAAACAGCATGAAGAAGCTGTACAACAATCCCATCAGGAAACACAAACTCAGGCTGAACCAGCGCAGCAGACTCATCAGCAGGATTCCACGACCGTCTATATTCCTCAGACTGGTTCAAAATATCATTCTAATCCTTACTGTAGCAATATGAAAAATTCCAGTGCTGTATCATTAACTGAAGCTCAAAACCGTGGCTATGAACCTTGTAAAAAATGCTATTAAAGAAAAAGTCTATTCATATAGTCTTTTTTCTTTATAAAAAATAAAAATTTACTTATTTTGAAAATAATTTTTATATCTTTGATTTTATTGTAGAATAATAATCAAAGGAGGTTATTTATGAAAAGAATATTAAGTCTTGATCTAAAATATTCTGGAAGTCAGATATTTTATTTTGCTGCATTCTGTTCCATGATGGGATATGCATCGGTTTATCTGCTGGATAAAGGCTGCTCAAATTCGGAAATAGGAATTGCCTTGGCACTAGCTAATGTCATTGCCGTATTTACCCAGCCAGCATTGGCTTCGTTTGTCGATGATCATCAAAACATTGAAATACGAAACGTTATTGCATTAACTGCTTTAATTGTTATTGCTTTGTCAATTGTCCTTTATTTCATCCCAGCAAGTACTTTTGTTATTTTATTTCTAATTGTTTCCATCTTTGCAATTATGTCAACGGTCATGCCGTTAATGAATTCACTTGCTTTTGTTTTTGAAAAATATGGTATTGAAATCAATTATGGACTTGCCAGAGGTTTGGGTTCAGTAGCCTATGCATTTACAAGTATGCTATTGGGTTATATCGTAGAAAGTTTTTCTCCTGGTATTCTTCCACTATTCTATATCTTTTTTACGGCACTGTTTTTTATAACCGTTAAATTATTTGTTTTGCCAAAGACACAACAATACCACATTGTTGAAAAAGAAAAAGAAGTTCAACAGGAAACGAAACAACTTTCATTTGGTAAATTCTGTTTAAAATACAAGAAATTTATTGTTTTTCTATTAGGATTTGTCTTTGTTTATTTCGCTCATACAATTATCAATAATTTCTTTATTCAGGTTATTAATAATATTGGTGGCAGCAGTTCAGATATGGGAAATGCTGTTTTTGTGGCTGCGATGCTAGAATTACCAACGATGGCTCTTTTCAGTAGACTAAGTGAAAAAATCAACTGTGCCACACTGATCAAATTTTCTATCGTCATGTTTGTTGTAAAACATACCCTCACATACTTTGCAACAAATATGATCACGATTTATGCTGCCCAGGTCCTGCAAATGTTTGCCTATGCTTTATTTATCCCCGCATCAGTTTATTATGTTAATCAAAAGGTTGCAGTGGCTGACAGAGTAAAAGGACAGTCTCTGGTTACTATGTCAATGACACTTTCAGGCGTTTTTGCCAGCTTCTGTGGAGGAATTCTGTTGGATGCCATTGGTGTTCACCAGGTATTGCTGTTAAGTGCCGCTCTTTCAGTTATAGGAGCTGTGATCGTCTGTCTAACTGCTGAAAAAGTATAAAAATACCATAAGGTGTTTCTTATGGTATTTTTTATTGATTGATTAATAATAAACTTCTTTTTTTATAACAAATCCATTTTGTTTCTGGTATTCTTTTTCCAGATAGCTCTGATATGTTCCCGGCGCAATAATTCCATTAAGATCAATGATATCAGTTCCTGCACTGCCAATGATCTGATCAGCAAGTAGCACACAATTTGTTCCTAAGACAAAATATGTCTTAAATTTTCCTTTTTTAAACTTGTAAAAATGCGCTCCTGTTTCTTTGTACAGTCGACTGGCATAATCTTCACTACAGTCAGACTGATAATAAGCAACGGGGTACCACTGCAGGGCATTCATTTTTAATTCAGCTATTTTTTTATGAACACTTCTTTTCTGCATTTCTGTAAGTTTTAAACCATAGCCAAAAATGGTCTTCTTATCTTCTTTAATACAAAACTGCAGATATTTCTTTTTATCAGTGACCGAAAATAATACACCATCACCAACTGCTTCAAATAAACGTGTTGAATGCTGATCATAATTCCCATATGATAACACTTCTCCTTCAAAATAGAGATCACAATGTCCCATGATACCAAAACCATCTGGTGAAACATGAACAAAGACCTCCAGATCCACCTCATCATTATCCCAATTCACTTGCTGGCGTTCTGTTTCAAATCTTCTATTGATCAGCAGGCTCATTGATCGAGGAATCAATGCTGATAAGGCAATAGGCAATGGAATGCGTATCCTTCTTTTAATGTTTTCTTTTCTTTTTGCTGGCAGGACGGTGAATATACCATCAACAATATAAGTCACACCTAATAAAACACCGTAAATGCCGATAAAGATCATAACGATATCCAAATTAATATAATCTTTAGACAAAAGTGCAAAACCATTGAAACATAAAATAACAGATCCAATTAAAACATAATTTCTTCCTCTAACCTTATCTTTACGATAATTGATATAAGAGATAAATTTAACGACACCATTCAATGTCAGATACAAAGAAAAAATAATCGTTGTAAAAGTCAATGGTATTATTGGAAAACACAGAAGAATCACTGCCGCAGCAATAAAAATCAAAGCATTATGAAGATGAACTTTTGTATGATGAAAATAAAAATAATCATAACCTTCATGAAGACCATTGATCAGTAATACAACACCTAAAATATCAAATACTTTAATAAGAAACAGTGATCGACTGCAAATAGCCATTATACTGAATACTGTCAAGATGACTCCTAAAATACAGTCAATTAATCCTTTATATTGTTTTGCCATCTTACCACCTTCACCCCTTAACAGCCTTTCAAAAAATTATCTGCACAAAGCCCGCAGACTGTTTTTTTCAAGTTCAGTCAGATTTCTTGATTCTCCTTCTTTTAATGTATTATCTAAACAAACAGCAGCAAATGTTATTCTCTTTAAAGAAACAACCTGGTTTCCCACTGATAAAAACATTTTCTTTATTTGGTGATATTTTCCCTCCTCAATGGTAACAAAGCAATGATGATCATCACAGATATCCATTTTTGCTGGTAAACAGCGAATATTTTTATCTATAATGATTCCTTCCTGGAACTGCCTGATATTTTCTTGATTTAATGTTTTTCTGGTTTCAACATAGTATTGTTTGTGAATATGATTTTCTGGTAACAGCAGTTTTTTTAGACTTTTATCATTTGTCAGAATTAAAAGACCGGTTGTATCTTTATCCAGTCTCCCCAGACAGAAACATTCCTTCTGACTGATCAGATCAGTGACACACTTTTCTTTTTTATCATGATTTGCACATATATAATCTTTAGGTTTATTCATCATGATATAAATGAAAGGCTGTGAATTTACCTTTTTTCCATCAAAAAGAATCCTGTCATGATCATCCACCTGATAACAAGGATCAGTCACTGTCTGATCATTCACTTTCACTATGCCATGTCTGATAAATGTCTTGCATTGTTTCGCATTGCCGAGACGGTTGTACATTAAAATATAATATAAATCTTTCATTTATCTGTAATGGGCCATAAGCCATTTTGCAACAGCATCATCATTATGATGTCCAATGACTCCCGTCGCTATTGCTTTCAGCTCTGGACAGGCATTTTCAACAGCATAACTCTCATCAGCAATTCTAAACATCGACATGTCATTAAGGCCATCACCAAAAACAACGACTTTGTCACATCCCAGATATTCTTTTAACTGCAAAACAGCATTGGCTTTAGAAACATCTTTAGGCAGAATTTCCAGCCACCAGTCATGACTGTAGATATCCTGACTGAAAAGACAATGAAACTGATCTTTAAAATGCTGATAAAAGGTATTCATGATACTTTTAGGACCAATACATGAGATATAGAAAACATCACCCATATACAGTTCATGATCATGAAAAAGCGAATTCTTTCTTTCATCATGTCTGGTTTCAACAAAATCCAGTTCTTCTTTGGTTGCCTTGTTTATATCATAACTAAATTTTTCCTGACCATTTATAAATGCATAAACGATCGGATAGAACTCATACTGTTTAAAAAAAGATGATATCTCTTTAATATCTTTACCAGAAAAATAATGAGAAATCATTATTTCATGAGTAACATTATCAATCACAAAAGTTCCATTATAAAGAATCAAAGGGATTTTAGCCTTTAATCCTTCCGTAACTGGTTTTGCTGAATAATAAGATCTTGCTGTCGCATAAGAAAAAAGCATTCCCTTATCTACACACTGTTCAATAATTTCATTTGTACAGGATGAAATCTTCTGCTGATCATTCAACAGCGTTCCATCCAGATCACTCACATATAACGTTTTCATAAAAATCACCACTATCATTATATAAAAAACTATCAATATGGTAAAGACAGTTATCTGCTTTTTCTCCTGTCACGAGCAGTCAGAAAAAGTATGATTATTTCAAAATTTATTTATTTTCTTTATTATGCATCATATCATAACCACGCCTAAAAGACGTGGTATGTACGCGCCCTAGAAGGGCATTCTGTTGCGCTGTGTTTCACACTCTGAAGCCTGACAGCCGCAACGCCTTTTCTGGCTAGCCCTTTAAGGGCTTTTATTTTTTGCCTCCT
>CASETM010000065.1 GCA_949290865.1 uncultured Bacillota bacterium | reverse complement strand
TACCATTGCATACAGTTCTTTCTGGTTCCCTTCAATCTTCATGTTATTATAGCGCCTCCATTTCAACTATTCCTCATTTTTCTGATGAATTCCAATTTTGTTGTCATCTTCATTATACTTCATCGCCTATCGAAAAGATAGCATATCATCTAGTACAATTTCCATGCTTAAAACCACAATATTAATATCCCTCGACTACTATAACTTCACCTTCTTCATCAGTTGGGGGTTGAAAATGATCATAATAAGTGGAAGCTGTTTGCTCCGTCAATATGATATCATTTTGATGATTTCCGTTTCTTTTTCGAATACGTTCCATACACACTTCCTTAGGTGTCTTTATATAATAGATTTTAGGTTCTATGTCGTATTTCTTTAATAATGAAATATATTCATTTCTCATTTCTCTAGACCAAAATGAATAATCGAGAACAATATCAATGTTTTGCATGATAAGTGAAATTAGTTTTTCATCAAGATAGGTTTTAATATCTTCTAAAACCTCCTGAGGTAAAGGATGTTCATTAAAACCTCGTTTGAATGATTCTTCATCATAAGATAGTATTGTCATCCCGGTACTTTCAAATTTTTTTGCTAGTGTTGATTTACCTGCTCCCGCAGGGCCGCACATTAAAATAACTTTACTTTTCGACAAATTATCTACTGTATTTTTCATTGATATAACCTCCTATAACAAACCGAGAAAACATGACACTCTCCTTAAGCATTATTACTATTCGCTCTTTTCATGATTTCCTGTACTATTGATGTTTTAGCATTCGCATAGTGCTGGACATGCCTCCATTTATTCTTTGCCAAGCTTCGTTTGACTTGTGCATATTTGTCCCGATCAGTATCATTAGTCCGCAACCAATCACGGAAGCGTAACATTCTATCAATCTCTGATGTGCCCAAACTGAACACATGCAGATTAATATCGGTATCCGGTCCTTTAAACAAACGATACTCAAACCAGTCAGGTTCTCGAATCTGTAGCACATATCCGGCCGCTTCCAACACTGGAACGTAGGATGACTCATCAGCAGAATCCTTAACAACCAACCGTATTCTTTTGCAACTCATCATCCGTTGTAGGCATGGAGGTATTATTAGATATCATCTTATCGCACTCCTTTGCTGCTTATTATCTAGGGTTAAACTTAACTACTATTTTTTCTTTGCGATATAAAATACATAACTGTAATAATCTACTACTAATCTAAAATAAAGCGATTATAAGCTATCCTTTTTCCTGTGTTTGTTTTAAAGTTTTCATCTATACACTTTTTTATCTTTTCCTGTTCTTTTTCTTTATCCATAACCGTTAAATTTTCAAGCAAATCAGCTTCCCATTGTATTTGAAAATCAAGTCCATCAATTTTAGATGGAGTATGATGGTTGCCTATTATAAAGCATATTCTATCAATATTTTTGTTATAGCCTACCTTTTTTAATATTTCTTTCGCTACTTCTGGTCCTTCCTTTTCTTGATAGACACCATCAATAGAACCGTATTTTTTTTGTGCTTCAACCGCACCAATATCATGTAGTATAGCAATAATACTGATGAATTCTTTTTCTTCCTCTCCGATATTTTCTCCTTTCATTATATCTTCTGCATTTTTCAAAACTTTGAGAGTATGCTCTATGCCAAAAGGAATTTCTTTGAATACTTCTTTCATCTCTATAATAATTTTTTCTTTAAACATAAATTACCTCCATTTATACCTTATAGGTGTTTTAGTTCTATCTATCCACTTTTTTGTTCGCCGATACAATCAGCATCATGGGACGGCGCATTTCATCCTGCATCCCCGGAATATCCATCATGTTTTCCGGCGGCTGCGGCTCCACAATCTGATTTATTATAAAACCATTTGAAAGCAGTGTATTTAGATATGTGGTCAGTGTTCTATGATATTTTGTAACCTTTTCTCCCAAAAACACAGCTGTCCGTTTGCCCTCATAATAATAATTATCCACCGGAAAATGCAGTATTTCTCCTTTTTCGTTATAATGCCAGTCTTGTGTTCCATAGGCAGTAAAAACAGGATGTTCAACCGTAAAAACTAGCTTACCACCAGACTTCAGTATTCTATATATCTTTTTTACTAAAATCTCATAATCTGCTACATAGTGAAACGCAAGTGAACTTAATATTACATCAAAACTCTCCTCTGGGAATTCCACATCTTCTATAGCACAGCATTTATATTCAACCTGTGGAAAATGTGTTTTTTCTTTGGCTACCTCGAGCATTTTATGAGAAATATCAACACCTACAACAGAAGACGCTCCGTGTTCCATCGCATAAATACAGTGCCATCCATAGCCGCATCCTAAATCAAGCACACGCTTATCTTTAAAATCCGGCAGCAGCTTTCTCAATGTTTCCCATTCTCCTGCACCGGCTAGTCCCTGCTGTGAGCGACTCATTTGACTGTATTTTTGAAAAAATATATTATCATCATATTTGTTTTCTTTCATCTGAATTCCCCCTCGTTTAAAAAGTTATTTATCTCCGTTGCAATTTTTTTCACTTCTTTATAAAGCTTCTCGGTCATATCGTAGCATTCAAAAAGTGAAAGACCGAGTACTTCAAAAATATGATTTACCCTTTCGGCATATTTTTCAGGTTTATATTCAAAAGTTTCAAGCAGTTTTATAGCTTTCTTTTCGTTAATGCAATAAGCATTATTGCATGCAAATAGTACTTGATTTAAGCATGAAATAATACGAAAAACATGGCCTGCAATATAATATTTATCCTCTGCTCCCGCATTTGCTTTTACAAACATTAAAGAGAACTCTGCTTCAAATATAAAAAAGTTTATCAAGCTCTTCTTTAGAGCACCAGGGTAAATTTCTGCCTGATTTTTTAATTCGCATAAGCTTTCATTCTTAGCATATTGTATCTTGCTGATCGCCAATTCTCCACGATACATAGCACTTATATAACCATGGGGATGCCCAGTCTGATAATTGGCAGTAACAATTCCTTGCTCCGTATCTTTGATTATTTGTTCCACCCGTTTTATATCACGTAAAATCAAGTCAACATGATACCCGTTTATAACTAACCATCCGCCGCCATTAACCCAATCACCCCACGCTCCGGGAGGTACAACAAGGTCGTTTCTATTCTCATCATCCAATTCTGTAGCAATTTGATTAATCGCTGTCAGGTCAAATGATTCT